>JBGPAO010000386.1:0-3755 GCA_041480755.1 Bacteroidia bacterium | reverse complement strand
AATGGAAATGGGTGTATTTGTCGGCCATGAGATTTACTGGACCGAGCCTAATCTTACAAGCGGGGATAAAAATTTGCTTGAGAAATTCCTGAAAGAAATAACTGAATCAGTTGAAGTGGCAAAACGTGTCAATGCTACATGGATGACTGTCGTTCCCGGATTTGTGGACCTTCGTAAAGATATGGGTTATCAGACTTCCAATGTCATAGAAGCCTTAAGAAGGGCTTCAGAGGTACTTGAGCCGCATAAACTTGTTATGGTGCTGGAACCTCTTAATTTCAGGGATCACCCCGGACTTTTCCTCAATAAAATGTCACAGGCATACCAGATTTGCCAGGCAGTTAACAGCCCTGCATGTAAGATACTTGATGACCTGTATCACCAGCAGGTTCATGAAGGTAACCTGATTCCAAATATAGACCTGGCATGGGAAGAAATCGGATATTTCCAGATGGGTGATAATCCGGGAAGGAATGAACCCACCACAGGTGAAATTAATTACAAAAATGTGTTCAGTCACATTCACAGCAAAGGCTATACCGGCATTCTCGGCATGGAACACGGGATTTCAAAAGATGGAAAAGAAGGAGAACTTGCTGTTATTAATGCTTACGCAGAAGTAGACAGTTTTTAAGAAATGACTAAAATTTGAAATTTGAAATGAACTAAAATTAAGTGTGGGATTTGAAGTGTAGGTGAAAAAATTATTAGAGGTAATATTTTACCTTTCAAACTAATATAAATTCATTTTAAATTTTAGTCATTTTAAATTTTAGCTCATTTCAAATTTTAGTCATTTATATCTGGGGAGCTGATCCTGGTATCGGGACAGGAAATTCCATATCAACCTTTCCCAATTCTATAACTTTCGGACCGAGCTGCAGATCAGAAGCCATTATTTCATCCCAGGTTACTTCTTTTCCTGTATAGGCTGAAACTCTTCCCATTATTGCTGTCAGGTTTGAATGAGCTACCTGTTCAGCCTCATTAACAGGTTTGTTTGTTCTGATAGCAGTGATCAGATCAATGTGTTCCTGTACATACGGATCAACTTTTAAGGTTGGTTCACCGGCTTCATTCAGAGGATATTCATATGTCCAGAGCACAGTTCCATCCGGATTCCAGATAGTATCTTTGCAGTTTGAATATCCTTTTGTTCCCCTGATATATTCTGAAACATTATCGGTACAGCCAGTGATCTGCCTGCACATGCTGTGCATATGGACATTACCTTCATAAACAAAATCAACATTGAAATTATCATACTGATCACCCGTTACCCTGCGTTGTCTTGATCCCATACCAACTGCACTAAGTGGATTTTTGCCTGTAAACCAGTGTATAACATCGAGGTTATGAACATGCTGTTCCACAATATGGTCACCTGACAACCATGTCCAGTTTACCCAGTCGCGAATCATAAATTCCATATCGCTCCATTCCGGCATGCGGTCGCGGTACCACAATTGGGATTGGTTCCAGTATGCATTTGCTGCAACAATATCGCCAATAGCACCTCCCATAATCCTCTTGTAGGTTTCAATATAGTCCCTCTGATGACGGCGCTGGGTGCCGGTTACCACTGATAATCCAAATGCTTCGGCCTGTTTTCCGGCACTCATAATGGTACGGATACCAACAGGATCCACAGCAACAGGTTTTTCAAAGAAAATATTCTTTCTTGCTTCAACTGCAGCCTTAAAAATCTCTGGTCTGAAATAAGGCGGGGTTGCAATAATGACATAATCCACTCCGGACTCAAGGAGTTTCTTATAACCATCAAAACCCGCGAAACATTTTTCATCAGGTATTTCCACTCCTTTTTCAGTTTTAAGCTCTTTCCTGCAGTTATCAATTCTGTCCTGGAAAACATCTGCAAGAGCAACAACCTGAAGATTCGGGCCTGCACTGAGAAAATTCAGTGCGGCACCTGTTCCCCTGCCCCCGCATCCTATAACTCCAGCCTTAATAAGTTCTCCATCAGGTGCCTGGTCAAGTAGTGGTGGCAGCACTAGATCTTTAGGAATTTTGATTTTGTCACAGGCTGAAAGTAACTGGCTGACACCCAGTGCTCCAACAGCACCAACAGCCGCGGCATTCCCAAGGAATTTCCTGCGACTTAATCCGTTAGTTTTTTGTTTCATATTCAAAATTGTTAAAGTAATTAAGTTTTAAAATTAAGGGCTTTATCAAAAGTATATTTAAATGTTGATATTCCGAAATCCCTCAGATATCCTTCATTCATACTCACACACTACCCTGAACCCAACATATACACAGTCTGAATACCACCATATACTTTTTGGTATCTGTGGATCAGTTTTAAGCCAAGAATCATTCCATGTCCTGCCTCTTGAAGCACAACGCACCTCTCCGGTTTCACTTCTGAAAGATCCGCCCCTTACAACATGTTCGGTCCCTGAAGAAGGACCGGGGGGATTTTCAAGAATGCCGGAAGGATAGCCTGAATATGTACCCGGATCGTACCAGTCCTGGCAAAACTCAGCCACATTACCCAGCATATTGACCAATCCAAATGGATTCTCTTTGAGTAATTCAGTTGGAATAGTCCTGCCCATGCTGTTCAGTTGATAATTTATATATGCAACTATACCTGAAGTGTCTGTTGCGGCCAGCTTATTTTTATATTTCGGTTTCTCGAAATATGTCGGATCCCCTTTGAAAAAATATGGGCTTGTTGTACCGCCTCTTGCAGCATATTCCCATTCAGCTTCTGTAGGTAACCGATATTTTTTACCTGTAACTTTCGACAACCACATGCAATAAATCCTCGCTGCATGGTACGTCATTGTGATAGCAGGATAACTCCCGGTTCCCCACCCCTGATCAGGTGCTCCCCATGGAGGTGTTGGACCGGTGATTGCGTCAATATCTGTTGCATTAAGACTATTCAGATAAGCATCACTTGATCTTCCTTGCATCCCCATTGCTGAAAAGAAAGCAAGATATTCATCCCAGGTAACTTCAGCTCTGCCCATAAAAAAAGGTTTTAAAGCTACTTCTCTCTGAGGACCTTCATCTTCTCTTCTTAAAGGCTCTTCCGGAGGACTTCCCATCAGAAAATTTCCTCCGGGTATCGCAACCATTTTGAAACTGACACCTGTTCCGGGAATATATTCAGTATAATTTTCGAATTTTGTTACCAGGGCTGGTTCGGCAAAAATTGTATCAACCTTTTTTTCTTTACCAAAATCTACATTTTTGGCATGGATTATATTTTCAGAGTAGTGGCCAACCTGAAGATGGCAATTTATGCAATGAACGTCTCCTTTATACTGATTATAATACAGATGTGCATCCTCCCCTTCCTTGGATAGTCCAGTTGTAAACAGGTTGTCATGACATTCAATGCATGCACTGAGGTATGTGTGACGGGCAGCAATTTCCGGACGGGATTTTTCTTCCCAATTAATCTTAGTTATATCCTTAAAAATGGCCCCGTACACATCCCTGGTTCCGGTTTTTACTTTCTCAGTCAGATAACCATCTCCATGTGGGGGAAGATGGCATTCTACACAATGCACAATAATTCCCCGCTGGTTATCATAGTGGGTGGATCGTATCCAGGTCTGATTTGAATGAGGATGAACATGACACCTGTTACAAAAATCATCAGTGGATGTATATACAACCGCTTTATTACCTGCAAAAATCAGCAGAGAAGCAACAATGACACCAGTTATTATAAAAAACCAGTTTCTGCCTGTAATCCTTCGGACCATCTTTGGAATATT
>JBGPAO010000385.1:0-3757 GCA_041480755.1 Bacteroidia bacterium | reverse complement strand
GTTTACCTGTGAAATAAAGGACTGCATTACTGATCTTGAAGGTGCACCGCTGATCATGTACTGGCTTGAAGCAACCGAGGGAGAACTAAGTCCTTCAGGGATATTCATACCTGAGCCAAAAATATAGTCATCGCTGCTGCCCTGTGCTTCTACACCCACTAATCCAGTGATTGAATGCGCCGATCGTTCGAAACTGAACTTCAGCAAATCCGTGGTTATACCGCTATAGGCGAAATTGTTCTGTGAACTTACATAGCCAATTCCATAATAAACAATATTGTCTCCAGCTGCTGCATAAAAAGTTTTATCCATTGATGAATAAGCACTTAAACGATTGGTACTGGCAAATGTGAGCCAATTGAAAATTTTGATACTCAGATCTGCATCGTAATCGAAACTGAACGATTTGTTGCTCAATTCGGAATTTTTGGCCGCCTGGATCGGATTTATCTTATCTTTTGACCATATTCCTGAAGCTGTCTTAAAGCTCCGGACTTTACCATTTTCATCATAGGGATCATCCCAGGGCATGCTCGCGTAAGCATAGTAGATATTCATATAGTCGGCTCCCAAATTTTTGCTTCCACTGATATTGATATTATTGGTCAGGGTAACCTTATCTGAGAACTTATAGGTACTATTTGCACGCAGATTGGCGCGTTTAAATTCGGAATTGATAAATGTTCCTTCTTCATTATAATAACTTGCCCCGATATAATAGGAAAGTTTATCACTTCTCCCGGATGATGAAAGGAAATAGTTCTGTATCAAGGCGGGCTTAAAAGTTTCGGCAAGCCAGTCTGTATTCACATTTAAAAGTGAATCCGGTCTTGCAGCCTTGAATTTTCTGTCATCTACAACAAAGTTTACAGGATCACGAAAAAACTCCCTGTGATAAGCATAAAGTGTTTTGCTATCCATCATGTCAACATTTCCGTGATCAGCGATCCTGAACCCGGTTGATGCTTTGAATTCAAATTGAGGTTTTTCCTTTTTTGCTGTTTTTGTGGTCACTATTATTACCCCGCCATTGGCCTGTGATCCATACATGCCCGTCGCTCCTGCATCTTTCAGCACTGTAATATTTTCAACGTCATTAGGATCGAAAGTTCCGCCAATTATTCCATCCACCACATATAACGGTCCCTGAGGTGCACTGAAGGATGAAATTCCTCTGATGCGAATCTCAGAACCGGCTCCTGGTGCCCCCGAACTATTAATAACCTGTACACCAGAAACCTTACCCTGAAGTAATGTTCCTATATCATTGGAGGTGACATCCAAAAGTTTATCTGATGAAACTGTAGTCACAGCACTTGTAATTTCACTTCTTTTCTTAGTGCTGTATCCCATTACAACAACTTCCAGCTCTTTAAATTCCAGTTCCATGACCACATCAATTGTTTTTTGATTACCAACTGGCACTTCTTTGGTAATATAGCCTACATAACTGAAAACCAGAACATCTTCAGTGGTACGTACTGAAATGCTATAGTTTCCTTCGATATTTGAAATGACTCCCTGGGTGGTACCTTTGATGGTAACATATACACCAGGCATTCCCAGGTTCTCATCTGCTGAAGTGACGCTGCCTGTTATTTGGACCTGCGCATAAACAGTGCTATAGGCAGCCAATAGTCCTAATAACAGCCACACTTTTCTGATTTTTTTGCATTTAACTTTCATAGTTAGTAAGGTTTTTATCGAAAAACTGTAAATTATATGATTATTCTGAATTGAAAATCATCACATTTTAAAAGTAATTAATGTATTGATAATTCCCAATTAATTACCCAATTTACGGATTTTCCGGAAGACACTGCATATACCATTTATCAAAGAGCTATAGCCTTAATACCGGTTACTTCACAGAAAGCTTTCAGATCTTCATACAGATGTGCTCCATATCCAAGGCAGGCATATTCATTATTCCAGACTTCCAGAAGTTCATCTATATTGCATTCTGCCTTAACAAAACCATGAGGCCAGAAAGGAATGCCGCATTCATTTTTCCGTTTTTCAAGCTGATCGACAGGAGGCTCAAAAATTGTACAACGGGTGATCGCCATCTCAAACTTCCCATTTTTCCTGCCAAGACGCGCCAGTACTCCTTCTCCGACCTTACACACCAGTTTTATAGATAATCCGCCGGCTTCTCCCTCAGTGGGTATCCCATGTTCTGCAAATCCGGCCGGGCCAAGTCTCCCTGCCAGTGAAGGCGGACATGCACCATCACCAATTATTTTTATCTCATTATTCGATTTGTCGATATGCTGTAAATCTCCATAATAAACCGGTTCCTTACTTAAGTCAGTCAGACACTTCACAGTGAGTGCCGTATTAAAATCACCCAGCGTAGAAGTTCCTATTCCATCTTCAAGCATCATGCTTTGTGCAAAACAAGTTGCACTGTAATCGTCCCCAAGGCCAGGGAAAGACTGAATGGTATAAAAATCCCATGCGTTTTTTTCTACCAGTTTCTTTATCGCCAGGTACAGGCTGATGGAACGATCAGCCTGTTCATTATCCGGAATTTTCTCCGAAAAAAACTTCTGCATTTTTTCCTTTGCCTGACTGATCTCTTGCTTTGTTATTTTTTTAGCTGTGACAAGTAATTCCGTTGTATCCCTGGAATCTATATCAATACCGAAAGTTTTCATCCACTGGGAAGGATCAGCAACACCGCAGGACTGCCCCATCCCTCTGCCTCCAAACGTACCTATCGTGCTTAGGTTTAAGGAGTTTTTCATTGCAGAAGCCCGGCAGTAAGATCCAATTTTTTCTATTTCTTTTGGATCATCATAATTACCATATACGAATCTATGTTTTAATCCAATCTCATTTAATGCTCCGTGCATTACGAGCCCTCCTACAGGGCGCCATCCCTGACTGCCAGGATTGGTCCAGAGGACAATCCCCTTGCCCGTTGCTGCAAAATCACGGATTGCGCCGATCAGATGAGCAGCCCAAACCCATGTTCCTGAAAACAGTACAATGGCATCTATCTCATTCATTTTCTTATAGAAATCAAAACAATCCCTTGCTTCTTTTTTGGAAGCAATTACCAATTCGTATTTTACCAGTTCAAGCCCTTTATCCTGAAGGGCCTTTTGGGCACTGGTAACAATCTTACTATCGATAAAGGGCGTTCCCATAGGATCCTTCAGGCCATCCTTATGTACACCATAAACAATAAATCCAATTTTTGGCGTAATCATCTCGTTTGTTTTTAAAGGTCAATATTTTTTATTTCCATTTTAAGTGATGGAATGATATTTAAAATATTTTCATGATAAATTTTCTTCAGGATTTCCTCTGGAAGGCCAATACCACATATAGGCCAGCGTGCATCATCAAAAGTTCCGTCATAGTCGGGCGCATAGAATGATTCATCGAAAGTTTCAAGAAATCTGAAATAGGTTCTGTACATTTCCGGCGAAACTGGAATATTTGCCGGCATATCAGTCCCGAAAAGAATTCTGTCCTGATGCTTTAAAAAGAATTCCCTTGCAGAATAAGGCTGTCTTCCCAATTCATCAAGTCTTGCTGAGAAATCAATAAATGCATTTGGATATTTATAAAGTAAATCAGATACATATTGGATATCTTCAGCATAATTTGCAAAATGGGGTAAAATAAATATCGTATCTGGATGTTGCCTGACCAGGTTATCTCGTCTCTTCAGCAACTCTTTTTTCCGGGGAAATTTAGGATCGGTAAAACTCCACGCCGGGTATTTTTTTAGAGAATTGTAATG
>JBGPAO010000384.1:0-3766 GCA_041480755.1 Bacteroidia bacterium | reverse complement strand
TTTCCTTCCTGAAATAATTTGTTGAAGTAAATTGTTGCCAGCTTTATTCCATCTATACTAAATATTTCCATGCTGACTTTACCCTTTTGATTTAGCTTAAAAGTGATAACAGCATCTGTGTTACAGGGATTTGGCCATACCTGTGATCTTGTCTCAATAATTTCTGATTCTACATAATTGGGAGCACTATAAAATCCAATAGCGTCCATCATAGGTTGTATTTCAGGATTGCTCATGAACAGGTTCCAGAGCAATTGGGTCCTGTAATTCTCAATCATAATTATGATAGGTCCCTGGTCTATCGCGAGATACGATGTCGCCCACCAGTTTCTTCCCTGGTTGAAAGCATCATAAAATCCCATCCAGTTCCAGGTTTTATCTCCAAGATCACGGTAAAAATGCTTCAAAGCACGCATAGATTCTTCAGGCGTATAGGGGAATGATGAGAGTGCTGCGGTTGGTGTGATGGTTCCATTATCCCCGGCTGATGTTGGCTCGTGAGCCATGTAACCGTCAGGATCATCACTGGCAGTCAGTCCCCAGCAGTCATCACCATAACCTGTGCGGGCGCGAGGATTATTAATAGCATATGCATGATGGATCAGGGCAGCGTTCCGGTTGTTATCAAAATAATTTGCGTAACCATCGCTTATATTTCTTGGATCAAAACCCAGGAAAGAATAATGGGTAAAAAACAATGGACCACCCCAGTCCCAGCCAACCCTTAGTAGAATGCCGTAGAATCTTGTACCGTTCAGGTAATCCGACATACCGGCCCAGCCTGTATGCCAGAGTGAAGCATCAACACTGAATGTCGGAGACGCAATTGCCAGCAAATAAACTATAGCTGCTTCATTCCATCCCCTGATCTGCATATTCATCTGCCATCCATAGTTTGGTGACCAGTGCCAGTAAAGGACATCCATGCCGGTCCTTGTATACCAATCCCATTCGACTTCTTCCCAGAGAGTTGTGATCTTTGCTGCAATGGTCTGCTCATCCTCAGTAGCTCCGTTAAAATATTGCCTGGCGGCCAGCAGACCCTGGATCATAAATGCAGTTTCAACCAGATCCCCGCCGTTATCCTTTGTGCTGAAAGGTATTACCGTTCCTGTATTTCCATCAATGAAGTGCGGCCAGGCGCCATGGAACCTGTCTGCTTTCTCCAGGAATCGAAGAATCTTCAGCATCCGTCCAATACCCTGTTCCCTTGTGATATATCCGCGCTCAATCCCAACGATTATTGCCATAACGCCAAATCCCGAACCACCTGTGGTAACTGTATTAACCGGAAAATTCCGATCACGGCTCATTCCAGATGAGTCCTGGGCATAATCCCAGAAATACCTGAAAGTATAACGCTGAACCATATCGAGCAATTCCTCATCACTGAAAACACGGGTTGATGCAGAGACTGTGTCTGAGGGGACTGATGGTTCATTGCTGTCATTGAGCGCACTAATCCTGTAATATGCGTTAACTGTATCCCCCAGTGGTTTTACCCAGTCGATATAAATATATGTGGATTTATCCGTTACTTTTACAGCGGTAAATGTATTGCCTCCGTCAAGTGACCGGTCCACTTCGTATCCGCTTACCAAACTTTCATCATTCAGAATCCATGAAACCTCGAAATGACTATCATATCCTGTGGCAGTAACGCCCGACGGGGTGGAAGCAGGCGGAGAAATTCCGTCACCTGTAAAAACTCTCATATCGTCAATCAGAAGGATATGTTCTGCACCATCTGCAGTATTCTGTGTAAATCCGATTGTTTTGATTTTTGTCCAGTCAGTTCCGTCATTTTCGTTGAAGAACTGAGACATTGGCATAGTGAACCGGATCCATGAACCTGCCGGCAGATCATTTGTCCATGTGGACATGAGCAGAAAGTTGCTTTTTTTGTTAGTAATGTCTTCCATGAAGATTTTAGGAAGATCAGCCTTCGATATTCCTTCAACGCTATACAGCCAGAACATCAGGGTGTCAGCCCCGCTGATATCCTTCTCTGTCCAGTTGTTCCCGGCTGCAATTGCAAACCAGCCGCCATTTGTGTTTGAACGCCACTTAAGCCTCAGGCAATTCACACCCTGGCGCGCAGGTATAACCGATTCCACCGGGAATCTTCTCAGGTCGGTCCCATATCTCTCAAGTTCACTTGGAGCAGTAAGCTCCATCCAGCTGTAATCATAATACCCGGTCGTCGGGCTATCCTGAAAATACAGATAAGTCTGGGCATTCAGGATTATGCTGAAGAAATTTACAGTAAGAAATATCAATATCAGTGAATGCTTTTTCACTAGCCTTTATTTTATCGGTTACCTGTTTATTCAGGGAATAAGCCCTGATACAGCAGGCTCTGCCAATCCAGGCTGCAAATCTATCTGTACAACTGGAATTGGATAAAACTCATCCTCGCCCTTTGTATAGTTTGGTCCAAGTTCTTCTGTTTTATCTAACCTTATTAGATCAAAGAATCGGTCACATCCCCACTCAAATTCCAGCTCTGCCCCTCGTTCATCAAGTATATCATCAATAGTTGCCCCTGAAATCAGATCCATACCAGCTCTTTCACGTACTTCATTAAGTGGAACATCACCAGCTCCGTCTCCATTTATATGAACAAGTGCTTCAGCATAAAGCAGAAGTGCATCAGCATAACGGAATACCCTTATATTATTAAATCCTCCATACTGATATCTGCCTGGCGTTTGCTGGTCAAATGGTAAATAGCCTTTAAATAAATATGCTTCTGCAGCTACAGGACCATCCTGATTATAGCGATCCAGCAGAGCCTGTAAGTCAGGTGGTATACTTCCTATGGAATCTCCATCAATAGTTTTGGTGTCTGGATATATAATGGAAGTTTCAAACCTTATGCCTTCACCTCTGCCTTGCATAAAATCAATATACTTCTGTGTGGGCATCGAAAATCCCCAGCCACTTACGAAAGCAGTTCCATCAAATTTTGTCCCGCCAGATTGTTTAATACCATGACATACATAATACTGGTCTATATTTGTGGTATTTCCGGCAGCTAACCCAAAATCGGTATGTTGCAATTCAAATATATTCTCATCACAGAGTTGCCCCTCTTTTTTAAATAAATAATAAAAATCAGGGAACAAAGAAAACTTTCCGCTGTCATATATAGCTTTAGATGCGGTAAGCATAGTCTGGTAATCCTGGATATCAGCGGCGGCTTTTGCCATCAGTATATAAGCAGCCCACCTGGTTACAGCTCCTTTATGGGCAAGCTGATTTGGATGCTCTTCAGGCAGGTAGTTAACGCATTCCTGCATTTCTTTGATTATGAACTGATAAAGTTCCTGACGCGGTGATTTCCTTAAATTGGCAGCAACAATATTTTTATCATACCAGGGTGCATCTCCGTAAATTCTAGCCACTCTCCAGTAACAAAGGGCTCTGAAAAACCTTACCTCTGCTTTATATTGCTTTACAAGGTTCTGATCTGTCGCATACGCTCCGAATTTATCCAGTTCTTCCAGGGCAGCATTTGCATCCCTGATTATTATATAATGGTGTGTCCAGAGATTGTCTACAAACCAAGCATCCCGCATTGCCTCGTAATTATAATTATCAATATTCTCCATTACAGGCTGATCATTGGCATGTGCTCCTTTAATTATAAAGTCGCTCCTGAAAAACATCATACAATAATCAGCCCAATGAGCAAGATTGTTGTTATTAGCCAGGGCATATATTCCTGCAACCGGTCCATACATTAAGCTTTCATCTGTATAAT
>JBGPAO010000383.1:0-3775 GCA_041480755.1 Bacteroidia bacterium | reverse complement strand
GTCTTAACATACATTCTGATGAAAAAGTCAGACATGAATAAAAGGATTAATGATAAGATGCCTGGCTTAATTGTCAAATATGTTCCTGAAGATCTTGCTAATGACATGAAATTCAGGCTTCAACCGCTTAGCAAAATTCATTTATATTCGAAGGATTTGGAAATGGATATAGAACCACAAGGGAGTATCATCAGGGTGATAATTTTTTCTTCCATTGCTGTTCTGGTACTGGTTATTGCTTTGGTCAATTTTGTATTACTTTCCATGGCTCTTTCCTTTCAGAGGATCAGAGAGTTTGGCATCAGGAAAGTGCTTGGAGCCCAACGAAAACAATTGGTTTCACTGGTTACTGCCGAATTCCTAATTGTATTCGTATTGGCTTTACTAATAGCCTTGACCTTATTTGAATTCGTTAAACCTTTGGTTGAAAACTACATGAATCTAAGCCTCTTGCATGGATTCATGAGTAACCTCGGTACAATATGCAGTTTCCTTATTCTGGTTGTCCTTCTTGGATATCTCGCAAGTATATATATTGCGATATATGTTTCAAGATTCAGACCAGTTGATGCAATAAAAAATACAATTCCAATTAATGCTCTGAGAATACCTTCCCGTGGTGTTTTAGTTGTATTCCAGTTCAGTATTATGATTTGTCTTATGTCATGCCTGATTTGCATGAAAAAGCAATTATACCTGTTGCATAACAAAGACCTTGGGTTTCGCAAAGAACAATTGGTTGTGATTGACATTCCCCAAAACTCCTATATCAGCTATCTTCGACTGAAGGATGAATTGAGTAAGTTACACTCCGTAACTAATATTTCAGGTGCTGCTTATATTCCTCCCAGCAATGAATGGTGGATATTTGATCTTAAAGATCCAGTTTCGGGTGAATCTTTTCAATTTGAGGAAATTAATGCTGATTATGATTTTATTGAAACAATGGGGATTGAGATGCTCCAGGGTCGTTCTTTTTCCCATGATTTTGGCAAGGATAGTATTGCTATTTTAATTAATGAAACCGGACTCAAAAAACTTGGAATAAAAGATCCTCTGGATTCCTATCTTATTGGACCTGAATATTATCCATCCCGATCCAGAATGATGATTATTGGTGTTTTCAGTGACTTTCATACCCGCTCACTATACGAAAAGATTTTTCCCATGGCTATCTTTTTGTCACCTTCAATGACGAGAAAAATGGCTGTAAGATTGGCTCCTGAATCTTTGGATAGAACGATAGGGTTAATTCAGAAGAAATGGATATCTGTGTTTCCTGATGACCCTATGCAATTTTCTTTTGTTGATGAAGGCATGCGTCTCAAATATATAAAAGAAGACCAGACGTATGTAATGATCCGAATGTTTGCTTTTTTATCCTTCATAATTGCGCTCATGGGGCTGTTTGGCTTATCAGTTTTTGTTATTGAACGCCGTACTAAGGAAATTGGCTTAAGGAAAGTACATGGAAGTAAAAACATAGATATTATTTATCTATTGTCCAAACAATTCAGTTTATGGATTGGTGTTGCATTTGTGATTGCAACACCGGTAGCCTGGTATGCCATGCACAGGTGGTTACAGCATTTTGCATATAAAACTGAATTATCATGGTGGATTTTTGCTTCATCTGGTATCGTTTCCATAGGTATTGCCCTTATGACTATTTTTTGGCAGTCCTTCAAGGTAGCCCATAGAAACCCGGTTGAATCATTAAGGTATGAATAGTGGCAAGAATGCAAAAATAGGAGGTTCTGACCACCTTTCGCCGGAAATAACTCAATTTTGTAAATAACATATTGACAAGCGTTTAACTTCTGAAACTGGTGGTCAAAATAAACCGGCCGAAGCTAATCATTATTAGCGATTTTCCCAGACAAGCAAACAATAACACCTTATCTTATTTATTTTCACAAAAGTGAGAGGTTTCAAACAAGGAGAAGCAGGTTGGGTGGGCGATATTTTTGCCGGTTTAAATTGAATAGTCGGTCGTTTTTTGCACACCAAATCATAACACACTTTTAATATTGGAATTATGTAAATCTTAAATAAAATTGTGTAACACATTCAAGCCGCATTGAACTTACCTTTCGCACAAAATTTATTAGCTAATAACCAACCTGCCGGTTGATAGTTGAAAACAAACCGGTAAATTCAGTAAAGGAGTTTTTAAATAACATAATAGGTTTTTTATGAAAAAAATGAGAATGAGTTTAATTATGGTGGTAATAATAATTTGAAAGGAAATTATGCTGACAGGCAGGATCAGATATTTGTTATCAGGCGTTTTGATTGCGACATTTGCCACAATATTTAATGAATGTGGTCAGTGGGCCTATCAAGAGGAATTACCCGAAAAACTCACAATTATTAATAAAATAATACTGGAAGAACCTCCTGTGGTGGATGGAACAATAATCTGCAATCCTGAAATAATTACACAACTGTATGAAAAGAGCAAAAAACTTCTTTCGGTAATATGGAAAAGCAGGGAAAACTTAGATCAGATGCTTTTTGTCCTGCAGAATATATCCCGGGAGGGTCTTCACCCGGAAGATTACCACCTTTCGGCAATAGAAAAACTGGCAAATAAAATAATTTCATCAGATGAAGTTGAAGTTGTAGATATTGCCAGACTGGAGCTGCTGCTAACCGATGCATTTTTGCTGTTGTCGGCACACCTGGCCGTAGGAAAAACCGATGCAGAAACAATTGATCCGCAATGGAAGGCTTCAAGGAGGGCTTTAACGATAGACTGGGGAAAATTTATAGACAGCACTTTACAGAACAACTGCATAATTGAAAATTTGCAAAAGCTGACTCCCAGACATCGTGAATATTTTAACCTTAAAAAAGCTCTGGCAGAATATCGCCAGATAGAAGAAAAAGGAGGCTGGGGGAAATTCAGTACTACTTTGCCAAAGCTTGAGAAAGGTATGTGGGGTCCGGATATTGCATTGCTTAGAAACAGGCTTGCTATTACGCAGGGGTATATTTCAGATACTATTGATGATGAATATCTGTTTGATCAGATTTTGTATGAGCAGGTCTTGCTCTTTCAGTTAAGAAACGGGCTGACTGCTGACGGAGTGGTCGGGAAAGTTACCATTGAGGCAATGAACATTCCTGTTGAAGACAGGATAGCAACAATAGAGGCTAACCTTGAGCGCTGGCGGTGGCTTAGTGATGATCTTGGTGAACGTTATATCGAAGTTAATATAGCCAATTTTGAACTCCAGGTCATAGAAAAAGACGACATGGTATTCCGTACAGAGGTAATCGTTGGACGCACTTTAAGAGAAACGCCTGTATTCAGTTCAACAATGACATACCTGGTTTTGAATCCTGACTGGACAGTACCCCCAACCATCCTGAACGATGACATTATTCCGGCTGTAATAAACAATCCGGATTACCTGGCGGAAAAGAATCTGAAGATATTACGGATGGACGGAACAGAGGTCGATCCTTCATCTGTCGACTGGATGGATACGCTTAAAGCTGGTTTTCCCTACAGGATACACCAGGAACCGGGTCCGAAAAATGCACTGGGCAGAGTCAAATTTATGTTCCCAAATCCATATAGTGTATACATACACGATACTCCTGATCACAACCTGTTTGGACGTACTGACCGCTCATTCAGCTCAGGCTGTATACGTGTCAACAATCCTTTGGACCTGGCTGCCTGTCTTATGAAGGACAGCTCTGCATGGACTCCCGCGCAGATAAAAAATGTTATTGACCAGGGGAAGGAACAAACCGTAAATCT
>JBGPAO010000382.1:0-3780 GCA_041480755.1 Bacteroidia bacterium | reverse complement strand
CTGCTGACTGACTATATTGTTCTCACCATTCAGTAATTCAACACATATTATATCGCTTATATTACCTTCATTATTTGAAAGTCCGTTATATCCATTTATACTAAACTGAATGACCTCCCCGGAAACATAAAAATCTTTGTCAGTATGAATGTTCAGGATTTCAACTATCGCTTTCTTCTTGAAATCATCATATGCGTTAATAAAATCCCTGAAATTCTGAGCATAAATCCAGGGCGATAAAATTAACAATGAGAATAATATTGGATTACGAAAAAATCTCATTTATTATATGTAAAAGGGATCCAGTCAACTGGTGGTTCCGGATCTCCGGATGTGGTACAATCAAAACAGAATCTGGAATTAGCCAGGGTAGTGATCAGCACCAGCCCGTCCCTTACTGTGTCGGCCAGTAACCATCCATATCTGAGATATCTTGCCACCTCTGTATTATTGTCTCCTTCAAAAGTCCTGAAATTACAATCCTTGTATGGCGAAATAAAGACAACGGGATCATCATAGAATTCGTGTACATCAACATACATGGTATCTTTCTTAATTGAGGAACATGTGAAAAAACCCAGTACACTTTCTTTAGGATCGTTAATATTCCGAACATTGCCGTTAATTTTTGCAGGAATGGGATCAAACAGGGTGCCGAGATTTTCGTTTAGTTCTTCCAGTGCTTCCCAATACCTGTATTCCCTTTGGTTGATGGCATGCTGAATAACGATAAAACGATATCTCAGAGTTAACCTTGAAGTGGTTTGATTAATATAGACAATAGGTTGTTTTTCGAGTCTGTCACTCTGGTAACCTTCAGTGGTTCCGATCATAATGCTTGATGAATTGCTTCTGGAATAACATACTGTTGGATTCCAGGAACTTGATATAGGTGCGGAAAATGCCCAGGCTTCCTTATATTCCCATCTATAGTATCGTGTACTGTTATCCGGATCATGAGTATCGATATAGATCTGTATACCGTCAAGGTCCAGGTCGATGCCGTTGCGTATTTCCCGTTGCCAGTAAAGATTGTCAATCTTCGGGCAGTTTTTCATATACATCCATTCCGATTCATATCTCTTCTGGCCGGTTTCAATGACCAGTCTATACTCCCTCCCCGGAATTCCCTGAATTTTGTCAGGAGAACTCTGGTAAAAACCCTCTCTGACCTCGGTTAAAATTTCTGTTAATCCATCTTTTTCTTCAATTCTTAACGTTGCTCCTGATAATGGCAGGGTGACTTCATCTTCAACTCCCTGACTGATGCTTAATATTACAGAATAGGGTCCCGGATCATTCGTGATTCCTCCGTCAACAATAAGCAAATTTTCACTTTTTGAAATGCCGGGCATATATTCCTCAACACATGAAATGAGAAGGATCATGAAAAAATATTGAAATAATACACTGACTCTTGTGTTAAAGTTTTTGCCTGTCCGCATAATGCACCTGATCTTAAAATTTGATATTATAGGTCACTGTAAATATGGGTATTGCAAAGATTGACATCTTATAACCTTGAATTTCCCTTCCTTTTGTTATGAAATATATGGAATACACATTATCTCTCCCTGTCAGATTGTAAACTGCAAAAGACCATGAAGAATGAGCAATCTTATCGCTTCTTAGATTTCCTTCCAGGTTAACTGAAAAGTCCCATCTGAAATAATCGGGTATCCGATAGGCATTTCTTTCAGAATAGTGGAGCCTTACACCATTCATAAATGGAAATTTGGCCACTGGATATGTTATTGGCCTGCCGGTATTATAAATTACATTTGATGAAAAGCTCAGCCGGCGCGATATAATGTAATTGAATACACCTGTTAAATTATGAGGCATATCAAAATTAGATGGGAAATACTCACCGTCATTAATATCTTCAAAATCAAATTCCGAATCGACTTTTACAAATGTGCGTGACCAGGTATAACTAAGCCAGCCGTTCAGACGTCCTGCATTTTTTTTCACTATAAATTCGATACCGTATGCTTTCCCCTGGCCGTTTATCAGATCTGTTTCAATTTGTTCATTATTGATCAGCTTGGCCCCGCCTTTGTATTCAAGGATATTTTCAATTCTCTTGTAATAGGTTTCAACAGATGTTTCAATGTTATAAGGCAGGTCTTTGTAAAATCCCAGTGATATCTGGTCGCCATACTGAGGTTTAATATAATTGTCACTGAGCCTCCAGGTATCGGTTGGAGACATGATCATAGTATTTGATAACATGTGCAAATACTGGGCTATACTGTTGTAGCTCAGCTTAAATGAATTGTAGGCATTTATTTTATAACGCATGGCCAGTCTTAATTCCGGATGAGAATAAAACTGTATTAATTCACCTGGATTATATTTCAGGGTATCCAATATATTTGTTTGTTCCATGGGAGCATCTGCACCATACTGATATACTGTTTGGGGGCCAAGGTATTGATACATTGAATATCTGATTCCTGCATATAACTTTAGACGCGAACCTGCCTCATATTCATCACTGAAATATATTCCGGATTCAACAGCATGCTCTTTTTCAAGGATGATTGGGATAATATCGGATACTCCACCAAATGGTCTGAATTCATTTGGACTCATCACATAAAAAATACTGTTTAATCCAAAACGAAAGGTATGTTTGCTGTTTGGGGAAAAATGAAAATCAGTTCTAACCTCGTTATGGAGAATATTATATTTCAGGGAAAAGTCTGACCGGGAATTTTGCCGATTAGAAATATTATATGTATAACCACTGACCAATCCCTGTAATTCAGCGATTAACTTTTCACTGAAAAAGTGTTTCCATGATACAGAAGCATTATGATTGCTATATTGGTAAACCGTATCAGAATTCAGTTTGAAATAATCGTTGCTATAATATCCCGAAATATCAAGGAGATCTTTTGCGGAGATTTTCCAGGTGATTTTTCCAGTAATATCAAAGAATCTGGCGTCACTGTTTTGTATGGCAGGGTCCTGTACTCTCTTCAGAATCCAGTCAGAATATGTTGCCCTTGTCCCAAGAAGGAAAGATAGTTTATCTTTAATGATTGGCCCTTCCACAGTTATACGGGCAGCAACAGGACTGATCCCGGCATTCAGGGAAATCTTTTTCATATTACCCTGTTTAGTCTTGATATCAAGAACCGAAGATACCCGTCCACCGTACTGAGCCGGTATTCCGCTTTTATAAATCTCGAATTCTTTAATTACATCTGGGTTAAAAGCAGAAAAAAAACCGAAAAGATGTGATGGATTAAAAACAGGGGCATTATTGAAAAGAATCAGGTTCTGGTCGGTGGATCCACCCCTGACATTGAAACCCGATGAGATTTCTCCAACTGTCTTGATCCCTGGTAATAAGAGGGCTGCCTTAATGATATCGGTCTCCCCAAGCATGGCAGGCATGCTTTTTATAGTGTTGATTTCAAGCCGTTCAACACCGGTTTGAATACCTGAAACGTTACTTTTTCTGTTTGCCATTATTTCAACAGCTTTCAGCTCAGTAAGTTTATCTTTCAGGTCAATATCAAACCTGCCGCTGGAATTTAACTGAATATTGACGTTTACTTTTTCTTTACCAAGATTCTGATAGGTAACCTGGTACTGCCCTCGTGGCAGGGAAATTATATAATAACCATTAATATCACTGACCGCTCCTATGCTAAGCTCTTCGACATAAACTATTGCTCCAGAGAGTGGTTCACCTGTTTCGTGTTACCTAATAAAACCGGTGAGATTTACCTTCCCCTTATGATCCCTTTCTGATGAATTACCTAT
>JBGPAO010000381.1:0-3783 GCA_041480755.1 Bacteroidia bacterium | reverse complement strand
CGACCATCCGGCAGGGTGGGGCAGACGGGAGGTTCGGGCCTTTCTGGACGGGGAGTTCCGCCGGCACCCTGCCATTGCACCCATTGTGCACCGTCAGCCGCCGTATTTCACATCCAACCATGCCCCATTTATGTTAAATATTTGTACAATTAAAGGTAATACTTTTGGGCCGTTTTGTCAAGTTTTATGGTAACCAATATAGGCTCTATGCATTATTGTATAAACCCGCTAAATAGTTAAACCAAAATAATATAGATAGATTAGTAGACACTTCCAATAAAAAACGTTAACAAAATCGTCAACCAACTAAAAAAGCCCTTGCAGATCACTGATCTTTAAGGGCTTATATTTTGAGACGTGGTGCCACTCGGAATCGAACCAAAGACATTAATATTTTAATTATATCAGAATAGTTTTTCCTTTAATCTTCCCGTAGATCCTCGTTGCTGGTAAACTCAACCGTCACACCAGGCGCATCCTCCGCAGCAACTCCAAAAAGAAGTGAATTCCACCAGGTTCGTCTGACCGGGCCCTTTATCGGTGAATAAAAGACTTCCTGACATGCTTTAACTAATAATAATGTTTTCGGTTTTCAGTTTTTCGATTCACGACTCACGACTCACGTTTCTTCCGCCTCACGCTTCACTGTTCACGCTTCACTGTTCATGCTTCACTGTATTTGCATCAGGCAAATGGGTGATCAATATAATACGCAATATTTTTGATCAGGCATTACATAAAAGATTCTAAATTTACGTGTATCACTTTAGAATATTTCGTATATAATAGTTGTGCGTAAATATCAATAGATAATTCATGAAAAAATAAAACAAAACATTATGTCTCAATCCTTCAGATTTCTTTCTTTGATTGTATTTATACTGTTTTCAGGATGCTATCAAAAAAACAACACTGCTAACCGTGAAGATGGATTAACTTCATTCAGTTCCGAAAGACTAAAACAAGATGTTTCGGTGCTTTCCTCCGATTCGTTTGGTGGCCGGAAACCTTTTACCGTCGGAGAAACAAAGACGATTAATTACATTCAACAGCAATTCTCAGAAGCAGGACTTGAACCCGGCAATGGTAATAGCTTTTTCCAGGAAGTACCTATGGTGAGTATTTTAGCAACCGCTGAACCATACATGAAAGTGAAATCTTCAAAAGGCGATTTTACATTAAAAGCCTTTGATGATTATATCATTTGGACCGACAAAACTGATGGTCCAGTTGGTCTCGATAATTCGGAACTTATTTTTGCGGGTTATGGAGTTGTGGCCCCGGAATATAACTGGAATGATTATGAAGGATTGGATGTGAAAGATAAAGTGGTAATGGTAATGGTGAATGATCCCGGGTTCTGGGTGGGTGATACAACTCTTTTTAGAGGAAGGACAATGACCTATTACGGACGCTGGACGTATAAGTTTGAAGAAGCCGCCAGGCAAGGTGCAAAAGGCTGCTTAATTATACATAATACTGAAGCAGCTGGCTATCCTTTTAGTGTTCAACAAAATAGTTTCAATACCACAAGGCTTCAATTGGATAAACGTGGTAAAGACATTAAGAATTGTAATGTTATTGGCTGGCTTCCCGAAACTGTTGCAAAAAAATTATTCATTGCCTCCGGTTTGGATTCCAGTCTGCTTATCAAAGCAAACCAGCGGGATTTTAAGGGAGTTCCTTTGAACCTCAGGTTGTCTACAACTATGAAAGTACAGGTAACTTACAATAAATCGTATAATGTAATTGGCAAAATTACAGGCTCTAAAAATAAGGATGAGGTGATAATCTACACTGCACACTGGGATCATTTGGGTATCGGCAAACCCGATGAAACAGGTGACTCTATTTATAATGGGGCATTGGATAATGCTACTGCGACGGGTGGGTTATTGGAACTTGCCCGGGCTTTTAAAAGCATGAAAACAAAACCCGAACGATCTGTCATCTTTCTTTCGGTTACTGCTGAAGAGGAGGGGCTTCTTGGATCTGAGTATTTTGTTAATAATCCTGTTTGTCCTATAAATAAAATAGTTGCTGACATTAATATGGAATGCCTGAACTGGAGTACTAAAACAAATGATATGGTTATTATAGGAGAGGGACAGTCAGAACTGGAAGATTATTTCATGGAAGAAGTTAAAAAAGAAGGTGGTTATATTTCTTCAGAAAGACATCCTGAAGCAGGAACTTATTATCGTTCAGATCATTTTAATTTTGCTAAAGCAGGAGTACCTGCCTTATATGTATGGACTGGCTATGATGTCGTTGGAAAAGGAAAAGATTTCGGGAAAAAAATACAGGATGAATACATAGAGAAGAATTACCATCGCCCTTCTGATGAATACAATTCATCAACCTGGACAATGGATGGAGCTATAAATGAATTGAAATTATTGTTTCAGGTAGGTAAGCGTTTAATATTTGAAGAAAAGCGACCTGAGTGGAAATCTGGCTCTGAGTACAAAACTATAAGTGAAGAAAAGAAATAAAATAAACTTAAAAGGCATTAATAGGAGATTGAACGTCTCAATAGGTACATTCACTAAATATCCTTATATTGACTTATAATACATTATGCAATAATTTTGGTTAAGGATTCTGTAAAAGATTCCAACTAAGAATATAATACGCAAAAATGTTTCATATATAAACAGTTGCCCACAATTGCTAAGAATAATAATTCCTGCTTTTTATTTAAATTTGAACTATGAGAAAATCAAAAAACATATTGAAAGAAATTAAAAGGATCGTCGCTGAGAAATATCCTTTAGCAAAGATATATCTATATGGTTCTCGTGTGAGAGGAACAGCTAACAAAAATTCCGATTGGGATTTATTGATTTTATTAAATAAGGAAAAAATTACATTAGAAAATGAAAAAGAAATAACTTATCCACTTTATGATTTAGAGTTTGAAACAGGCGAAGTGATAAGTCCCATGGTGTATTCAGAAAAAGAGTGGCATACAAAGTATAAAATAACTCCATTTTATCGTAAAGTTATGCAGGAGGGTAAATTACTATGATGGATTATAACCCTGAAGATTACACCAGGTACAGAATACAGCGGGCGAAAGGAACAATCCTGGAAGTTAAGAAACATATTGAGAATAAATTTTGGAATACTGCTGTTAATAGGATGTATTACGCTTGTTTTTATGCAGTTGGAGCCTTATTAGTAAAGCATGGAGTTGAAACTTCAAGTCATTCGGGAACAAGACATAAGTTCGGACAATTATTTGTTAAAACAGGGAAAGTGGATAAAAACCTAGCAAAGCATTATACTGACTTATTTGAAAAAAGACACAAAGGTGATTACAATGATTTTTATGACTTCGATGAAGAAACTACCAAACGATTATTTCCTTTATCAAAGAAATTCATAGAAAAAATTGAAGAACTGATAAATGAATAGCAACTGTGGGCAACATGCCGGCATAAATAATTGCCCAAAAACGCAGGCGTATTAAGAATTGAAGAAAAATTAAAAAAACCGAAATTTGCAGCAGAATTGTAACCGGTACGGCAACTATTCATGCTGCTATCGTTGGCAGTAATATTATGAAGACCACACTTTACATATTGACAATCTTATTGACTGGACAAATATTTGCGTAAACGAAAAAGGCATAAGATTTCGGTTTTAGACACATACAAAATATTTATCAAGGCGACACCTCACTTTATTTCAGAGTATCAATAAATGATTAGAATGAATCCTAAGGTTGATGTATATTTAAGTAAAGCCAAAAAGTGGCAGGAAGAGTTTAAGAAATTG
>JBGPAO010000380.1:0-3802 GCA_041480755.1 Bacteroidia bacterium | reverse complement strand
ATATCATGAAACCGATGATATAAATATTGCAGGAGCTTACCGTCCTGATGAAGCAGTGGATATTTATGACAGGCTCGGGGATGGATACCATATTGGAAATGCTATTCCCGGAGAATGGTATGAATATACCGTTAATGTAGAAAGTGCCGGAGAATACATTATGAATACCTATCTGGCCTCAATACAGGGAGGAGGAAAATTCCGGGTTAAAGTAGGTGAAATTGAATCAGATACATTAACAGCTCCTTCAACTTTAAGTGCTTTAAATACTGATACCGTATCTGCAATTATAAACTTAAATGCCGGAGAACAGATAATGCGATTTACAGTTATTTCACTGCCATTATTTAATATTGACAAAATAGTATTTGAATCACTTAATGGCGTCGAGGTTCGGGAATCTGATAACTTACTGTTTACAGTTTATCAAAACCAGGATGGTGAATTAATTATCCTTAACGATAGTAACCCATCCATTCTACTGCTTCAAATATATAATATCACCGGATCAATGGTTTATTCATTGACTAATCCTGACATTGATCTTAAAATATCAACTACAGGAATGCCTTCAGGGATTTATATTATTCAGGCACTGTCGGATAAACAGAAAATTTGCAGGAAGATTATAATAAATCAAAGATAAAACTACATTATTATGAAAACCAAAAAACTCATTTCTCTCTGCTTGCTTCTGCTTGCAGGTATGACCCTGCTTTATTGCCAGCCGGTCAAAGAACATGGTAATTTATCAGTTGAAGGAACCAGACTGGTTGATCAACACGGAAAAACCACAATACTCCGGGGAGTCAGCTACGGATGGCATAATTGGTGGCCGAGGTTTTATAATAAAGAAACTGTGAAATGGCTGAGTGACGATTGGGGATGTACTGTTGTAAGAGCAGCTATGGGTGTGGGACCTGAAAAAAGTTACCTGGATTCTCCGGACTGGTCCAAAGGACTGATTGAAGCCGTTGTTAATGGTGCTATTGAGAATGACGTTTATGTAATTATAGACTTTCATAGCCATGGACTTCAGCTTGAAGCCGCTAAAACTTTTTTTGCAGAAATGGCAAAAAAATACGGAAAGTATCCTAATATTATTTATGAAATTTTCAATGAGCCTGTTAATGATTCCTGGGAAGTTATAAAATCATATTCTGTTGATGTAATAAAAGTCATCCGTGAATATGATTCGGATAATATTATCCTTGTCGGCAGTCCTCACTGGGATCAGGATGTCCATATTGTTGCGGATAATCCAATTGAGGGATATAATAATATTATGTATACACTCCATTTTTATGCCGCCACACATGGACAATCATTGCGGGACAGGGGAAATTACGCACTTGAAAAAGGGATTCCGTTATTTGTTTCTGAATGTGCCGGAATGTCGGCAAATGGAGATGGCCCGATAAATTATGATGCCTGGCAAACATGGATAGACTGGATGCAAAACAACAATATCAGCATGGTATTCTGGTCAATTGCCGATAAGAATGAAACCTGCTCCATGCTTACCAAAAGTGCGAGTTCCGACGGAAACTGGACAGAGGCTGATTTGAAAGAATCCGGAATAAAAACCAGGGAATTGCTGAGAAGTTATTCTCAGAACAAGTAAATATGCAACCTTTTATGCTGCGATGAGTCTTAATTAAATTGCTTAATTACGGACTCACCCCTTAACCCCCTCTCTCGCGAGAGAGGGGGGACGAAAGGGGGGTGAGTCCGCAAAACTTATTCTATTAAAATGCTAAAAATTCTTATATCATTTATCCTCTACTGCCTTATTTTTTCAAATTTTAACCTCTTCTCTCAGGAGATTGTTACCGTTATTATTGATGGCGCATCAGAACAGAAACCCATCTCACCATACATTTATGGCAAGAACAATTGCTTATCTGACGATAAGAATAATCCTTTGAGCACTGCCAGATGGCAATATTTGCGAGATGCCGGGATCCGGATGTTCCGTGAAAATGGTGGGAATAATGCTACAAAATATAACTGGAGGCTTAAATTATCAAGCCATCCTGACTGGTATAACAATGTATATAAACATGACTGGGATTATGCAGCTCAAAGCCTTAAGCAAAACATCCCATCTGCCCAGGGTATGTGGGGTTTTCAACTGGTCGGGAAAGCTGCAAAAACAAGTAGCCATAATTTCAATGACTGGAGTTATAATGGTTCTCAATGGTGGGATGGTGTCCGGCAAAATCTTGCCGGCGGTGGCACTGTTAATCCAGCTGGCGGAGGGGACGCACTGGTTGAAGGCAACCCTGAGCTGTACCTTGAGAATTGGACTGCTGATTCCACCGTTGGAATTCTTAATCACTGGTTTGGACCTGGTGGCATTGGGCTGGATTCAAATCGGATCCGTTACTGGAACATGGATAATGAACCTGAGATCTGGGATGGAACTCATGATGATGTCTGGCCTGTGCAACCTTCCGCGGAAGAATTCATGCAGATATATTTTGATGTTGCCAAAAAAGCCCGTGCGGAATTCCCGGGAATTAAACTGATGGGGCCGATCCCGTGCAATGAATGGCAATGGTATAACTGGAAAGGCTCAAAAATAAGTTATAAAGGCCAGGAATACGTCTGGCTTGAATATTTTATACTTCGCATCGCTGAAGAACAAGCTCTTACCGGAACCAGGTTACTGGATGTACTGGATATCCATTTTTACCCGGGTGAATCAAACTCAGCAGATATTGTTCAACTTCACCGCGTTTATTTTGACACCACTTTTAATTATCCGGGTGCTAACGGAGTGAAACGTTCAGGTTCAGGTGGCTGGGATAATACTATCACTAAAGAATATATTTTTGAACGATGCGAAAGATGGCTGGAAAAATACATTGGTCCTGACCACGGAGTTACATTTTCAGTTTCAGAAATAGGTATCAACGGCAGCAATCCGAATGTGACCGCATGCTGGTATGCCTCAACACTTGGTGAATTTGCAAAACACGGAGTTGAAATCTTTACACCCTGGAGCTGGAAAACCGGGATGTATGAGGTAATTCATCTTTTCAGCCGCTATGGTAAGGAATCATTCATTGAAGGGAAATCATACCAGGAAGAATTTGTCTCGGCTTATCCAACCATTAATTCGGCTAATGATTCCATGACTGTTTTCCTGATAAATCGTCATACTACTGCAACAAAACAAATTGAACTGAATATTAAGAATTTCTATATAAAAAGGGGAGCCTATAAGATATACTCCCTTTCAAGTCTCCCTCAATCTGAAACATTTATCTCACATCAAAATAATGCCCTCAAAGAAAGTGAAATCGAGGTATCAGATAATAAAGCTAATATCAGCTTACCTCCACTGTCTGTTAGTGCGGTTTTAATAAAGCGTTCAACTGATCCATATGCACAGTTTGGAAATATTGTTGCTGAAGCTGAGGCAGAAGACGGAACTTTAACGGGAGTCACAGTTGGTACCAGTTATCCCGGATATTCAGGTACCGGATATGTAACCGGTTTTGATAATTCAGGTGATAAGGTGACAGTCAGCATTAATGTGCCGGAAACAGATTACTATAGGCTGGTAATTCAGTACAACGGACCAAATGGAGATAAATACCAGAATTTGATTATTAATGATGGCCCTTCTTCTCCTGTCAGTTTTCCTGCAACTGACTCCTTTACTTTTATCCAGGCCGGTAGTTATTTACTGGACCAGGGTATTAATACTTTTACCATAAGCAGTAGCTGGGGGTGGACTGATATTGACAAGTTTCTCATATTCGTTGCAACAAAAAATACTTTTGACATATCT
>JBGPAO010000379.1:0-3851 GCA_041480755.1 Bacteroidia bacterium | reverse complement strand
TATCCAAAAAATCAGTAACTGTTCGGGATATACCTCTTGGGAAACTACCTGCCGGATTTTATGCAGTATCAGTTTCATTCCAGGGTAATGAAGTCAATATGACCAAAAAGTTCAACTTTGGATTGAACCCTGAAGAAATAGTATCTCCGCCTGATCGGCAGGATGATTTTGAGAATTACTGGGACAGGGCTAAAAAAGAACTGGCAGCCGTTGATCCCCAGTATAAGCTGACCCGTATAGATAGTCTCTGTACTAAGGATAAAGAATGGTACCTGCTTGAAATGAGATCTCTGGGAAACGTGCTTATCAGGGGATATTATGGAAAGCCCGTAAAACCTGGTAAGTATCCTGCTATTCTGCATGTTCAGGGATACGGTACCACAATGATCCCCCAGTGGGGATATCAGGGTGGTGATATGGCAGCCCTGGTATTAAACATACGTGGACATGGTAATAGCAGGGACAATATTGATCCCGGATTCAGTGGAGATCCGGGCTATCTGCTATGCCAGCTTCATGATAAGGAAATGTATATATACCGTGGTGCCTATATGGATTGCAGACGGGCGGTTGATTTCCTTTTCTCTAGACCGGAAGTCGACAATACCCGTATTGCCGTTGAGGGAGGAAGCCAGGGAGGTGCTCTGACATTCGCAACAGCAGCCCTGAATAACGACCGCATCGCAGTTGCAGTGCCCAAAGTACCATTCCTTTCTGATTTCCCGGATTATTTCCGTGTTGCAAACTGGCCGGGAAATGAATTTGCAAACTACGTCAGAGAACACCCGGAGATTGGCTGGAAGAATGTGTATGAAACACTGAGTTATATCGATATCAAAAACCTGGCTCCCTGGATCAAATGCCCTGTTCTTATGGGAGTTGGACTGATAGATGAGACATGCCCGCCGCATATAAATTTTGCGGCTTACAACCAGCTTTCTGTGCCTAAAGAATACATTGTGTATCCGGAATCAGGACATAGTATCCCGGGTGAATTTGGTGAGAAAAGGATGGAATTTATCAGACAACATTTTGGGATAAAATAATTGGAAATTGACGTTTTCAAAAGTTGTACCATCTGTCCCAGGAATTGCAAAGTAAACCGGATTAAATCACCAGGCGGTTACTGCAAAACCGGTGCCGGATTTCCTATTTCAACAATCTGTATACACCGTGGCGAAGAACCGCCTGTTAACGGAAAGAATGGGATATGCAATATCTTTTTTACCGGGTGTAATCTGCACTGTATTTTCTGCCAGAATCATGAGATCAGTTTCGCAGGAAAATCTGTTTCCAAAAACCAGGCAGGGACTGCCTGGCGCTATACTCCGTCTCCAGCTTCAGAATTGAATTTAAGTGAAGTAATACATAAGATAGTTAAGATCCTGGACCAGGGAATTTCAGCAGTAGGATTTGTCACCCCTTCTCATGTCATCCCACAGGTGAAAGAGATAATTAATGAACTGCGGAGGCAAGGGAGAAATCCAATATTTGTTTACAATACGAATGCTTATGATAAGGTGGAAACCATCCGGGAAATGGAAAGCTATATTGATGTTTTCCTTCCTGATTTTAAATATATGGATTCTTCGGTTGCATTAAGGCTTTCAGATGCTGCTGACTATCCTGAGATTGCCCTGGCGTCTATCCATGAAATGTATCGTCTTAAAAGTTCTTCCCTGATAATTAATGAAGATGGCCAGGCTGAATCTGGACTGATTATCAGGCACCTGGTAATTCCCGGACATGTTGGAAACAGCATTGCGGTTCTCCGAACAATTGCAGAAAAGATCTCAACAGGAGTATTCATTTCACTGATGTCGCAGTATCATCCAACCGAATATGTAAAAGGCATAGCGGAACTGAACAGAAATCTTTATCCTGAGGAATACCAGCGGGTGGTAGATGAGATGGACAGGATGGGATTCAGGAGGGGGTATTTCCAACAACTGGATAGTTCAATCCATTATCGACCTGACTTTTCAAAGAAAAATCCTTTTGAATAAATATTTAATTGTCAAATTGTTTAACCATATAGCAATTCAGCCATTTAACAATTCCCGGGAATATTATATCTTTGACATTATTATTATTATCAGATGAAGAGAGTTGAACTTAAAGAGAAGATTGTCAGTGGTATTCAGCAGATCGGAATTGGAGTATCAAACCTCAGGGAAGCGTGGAAATGGTATATTGAGAATTTTGGCACGGATGTAAGGATTTTCGAAGACAATACGGTGGCGAATCTGATGCTGCCCTATACAAACGGGAAACCTCAGAGACGGCATGCAGCCCTGGCGCTGAATCTTCAGGGCGGCGGTGGATTTGAGATATGGCAATATACTGAACGGACACCCCAGCCGCCAAAACAGCAAATAAAACTGGGAGACCTTGGAATTAATGCAGCCAAGATCAAATCAAAGGATGTCAAAGCGACATATCAACAATTAAAAGACAAAGGTCAGAAAGTCATGAGCCTGTCTAAAGATCCGGCAGGTACTGAATATTTCTTTGTTTCAGATCCCTTTAACAACATATTCCAGGTTGTTGGCGGGGACGGCTGGTTCAAAAATGAAAGGAAACTGACTGGAGCTACATATGGCGCAGTTATTGGCGTATCGGATATAGATGAATCCCGTAAACTTTACAGCAACATTCTTGGCTATGATGAAGTGGTTTATGATAGTATAGGGACTTTTGAAGACTTACAGGCAGTCCCCGGCGGAAAGAGCACCTTCAGAAGAACTCTACTGAAACACAGTAAATCATGGAAAGGAAGTTTCAGCCGGCTTTTCGGGCCAAGTATGATTGAACTGTTGCAGGTCAAAAACAGAAAACCTTTTAAAATATATGAAGGCCGTCAGTGGGGAGACCTGGGATTTATACATCTATGCTATGATGTAACCGGGATGAATGCACTCCGCAGCGAATGCCGTGAAAAAGGATTTCCATTCAAGGTAGATTCCATGAAAAATCATAAAACCAGTTTCGACATGGGTGAAGCGGCCGGACAATTCTCTTATGTTGAAGATCCTGACGGCACTCTTATCGAATTCGTTGAAACACATAAAATACCGGTTATTAAAAAGATCGGTTGGTATATCAACCTCCGCAAAAGAAATCCGGAAAAAGCTCTCCCCGACTGGATGCTGAAAGCTCTGTCTTTCAACAGGGTGAAGGTCTAAAAAGAAATGTCTCAAAATATAAATGCACTCAAATGCCTTAAATAAAGAAAGCCGGCACCGTTACGGGTAGCAGGCTTTTCTTTTTATTTCCGTTTTTATACATTTATTTTCAGACAGTTTAGACAAAAAAGAAGCTTTATTAAATAAATCTGATTTATAAAAAAAATAATATATGATTGTTATTGGAAAAATAGAAAACAGGTTAACAATTCTGGCAATAGCTCTTTTGATTATTGCTTTACTGGGATTCCTGGACTATAAAACAGGAGAGGAATTATCGTTTTCCATTTTTTATCTTATCCCAATATCCTTATTATCGTTATATCGAGGCACAAAAGTTATTTCAATATTAATATCTACATTTTTCGCTTCAATTATTTGGTTCTTGGCTGAATACTACACCAGAGAATATTCTAATTTATTCTTTCCCATTTGGAACGCATTCGCCAGGCTTGTTATGTATTCAGCAATTGGATTACTATTGTTGTATCTCAAAGAAAAAGATAAAAGAGTGAATTTGATTAATAGCAATTTAAAAGCGTTAAATGAAGAAAAGAATAAATTTATCGGGATTGCAGCTCATGACCTCAGAAGCCCTATTGGTGGAATTTATTCTTTATCAGATTTGTTAATAAATGAGTACAACAATTATGTCAGTCCTAAAGT
>JBGPAO010000378.1:0-3855 GCA_041480755.1 Bacteroidia bacterium | reverse complement strand
GCTAAATTGTTAAATTGTTATAGCCTGTTGTAATATTGACATTTAATCTTTTAAAATTATGATTTTGATATTTTAGGCGTTTTTAATCCATATAGCCTTATAACCATATAGCCATTTAGCCATTTAGCAATTTAACAGTGTAACAGTTTAACAGTTTAGCCATTGGGTTTTAATTTTAGTCATTTATTCCGCTTTCACTCCCGATGGTAGTTCCAGCCCATACTTCTGTCTGCGGTCTGCCTGTTTCAGTTTAAAGGCTAAAAATATGGCTATAATTCCACAACCCACAAGTAGAAGGATCGGAATAGTATAATTATATCTTGCATCACCTGCGCGAATAGCTTCGAGATTAGCCTTATTTGTCAGGTCAAGGACTGCGCCGATTCCCCAGAAAAACAGTCCTAATCCCCAGTTCTGAACGGTAAACATAGTTGCATATGCAGTACCAAGCCGGTTTTCAGAAACAATTTTTGCGACAGATGGCCACATAGCAGCAGGCACAAGTGAAAAAGCGATACCCAGGCTTAAAAGGCCGATATAAGCAAGTAGAGGGCTGTTAAATATAGACAGGGACAAATGTGCAAATATTAGCAGCAATGATCCGAGGATCATTAATGAAGCTGCCCTGCCTTTTTTATCCACATAATTACCAAAAATAGGGGTAAAAAGGATTGTGCCAAGAGGCAGAAGGCTGGCAGTTTTAGGACCATTATGCAGCCATATTCCCAGGGTTCTCCTGAGTAAATATATAAACAGCACAAATAGTATTATCACAATTACAATGAACAGAATTTTCCTGTTTTTGCTTTTAATGTTGGCCGGGCCCAGAGAAAATCCAACTCCAAATAAAAATAAGGCCAGATATATGCTTGCATTTCCGAGGGCAGCACTTCCAAAAAGATATATGGAACCTCCCTTAGCCGGAAGATCATAATTGAAACCAAATTTATTTACCAGTAAATCGGGGGCATATTGCATAAATGGGAACACGGCGGCATAAAATGATACGCAGAGAAGTGCAATATATATAAAAGATGGATCCTTAATCAGTTTGAAAAGATCTGAAAATTTAAATTCCTCTTCCTTCTCCCCTGTTGCCTGTTCTTTAATCTGTTTATCAATCCTGACATCAAACATAAGATAGATCAGGAATATGATGAGGGCAAGTCCTATAAGTGTTGCAGCAAAATTAACAGCCGGCGGTACAGAGCCCTGAGCAATATCTATTGACACTGCAATTCCAAGTGCAGAGCCAAGACGTCCGAAACCCATATTTATTGCCATTGCAAGTGCCAGCTCATACCCTTTGAACCACTTCACTATAGTACGGATGGCCACAACACAAACGACTTCAAGCCCTATCCCAAAAAATATCCTTCCGATTATCATCATGGTAAGGATTGTCCGGTGGCTTTCACCAAAAAAGCCTGATGCGGCAAGTGCAGATATAGCACCGCCCAGTGTCGCCATACCACCGAAGGTCAGCCCGGCTATTCTTATTTTCCATTTATCCAGGATCATTCCCCCTACGATGATCATTCCAAACATATTTGCGATCGTTGTTAATCCGATCATCCGCCCGAATTCTTCACTGGAGAATCCCATCTGACTCTCCATAAGACCCTTCAGTCCGGAATAAAAATCCTGAAACCAGTAAGTGGAAAAGGTCAGCATACTTATCAGGACAAGGACCAGCCAGCGCATGGCAGCTGAATCTTTCAAGGTTTGCTTTAGGCGATCCATCTATTATTCATTTAAGATTAAATATTGTACAAGAAACTTTAAAAATAAGAAAAATATCATGTGAAAATAAAAATTATGTCTGCTTAAATAAATGTTAAATACCAAACTGTCTTTACAAGTTAAGAATTAGGCATTATATTTGTATACAATATGAAAACAATTAACTCCCAATACTCTATGAATTTTAGAATTTTATTAATTCTGGCTTCAGTTCTTTTTGGTTTCGAGATTAATGCTCAGTCAGTTCCTAAAATCAAATGGTATACTATACAGGAGGCTGAAGCACTTTCAAAGCAGAATCCAAAGAAGATTATGATTGATGTTTATACAGATTGGTGCGGATGGTGCAAGAAAATGGATGCCGAAACTTTCTCTAATCCCGTAATAGCTGAATTTGTCAATAATAATTATTATGCGGTCAAACTGAATGCCGAATCTACAGAAGACATAACTTTTAAGGGGTACACATATAAATTTGTTGAACAGAACGGAAAAGGATACCATGAACTTGCAGCCGGATTGCTTAACGGCCGGTTATCCTTCCCGTCAATAGCTTACCTGAATGAAAAACTCGAACTGCTTGGTGCTGTGCCGGGTTACAAGGGCCCCGCTGACATGGAATCCTTGTTGAATTATATTGCAGAAGAGAAATTCCTGACTCAATCACTTAGCGAGTACCAGCAGACCTTTAAGAGTAAAATACAGTAGTGATCCTATCTGAAAACTGGCATTGACATAACAGTGCCATACTGGCAAACGGGGATCCTTTCCGTGAGCACTGCCTTCCCGCCATCCTGAATCTCGACTTCAGCTATATCGGGTATTCTGTACAACAGCCTGTTCTGATTTTCTTCAGAGTCTCCTTTCCTGTATTCATCAAGAACTTTTGTTTTATCAGCTTTCGTAAGTAAAAGGCTTACGGTTTTTCCGGATCCGGTGATCTTCCTGCTGATACCTTTCTGATCCGAATATTCAAATAATTCAATGTTTTCAAAGACCTCACCTGAACGCGGAACATACCAGAAATCAATTGTATGGGTTATTTCCACATTCTTCCCAATAAATACCGACAGGTATTCCTCTTCCAGTTCATCCAGCCTGTGTAAAGCAATTTCGAGAGCCGGTCCTTCGGGATAAAAATCAGTTTGACCGGTCAGTAAATCATATCTTCCGTTCCTTAATTCAATTATATAATCTGCAACTTCTTCAGCTCTTTCGTCAATAGTTTTACCTATCATCTCATTCTTAAGAACCGGAAGACGGATGAATGTTGTGTCGGCAAGGATAGTTTTATAAAGAGTATCAGTAGATTGAATAATATTTCGGTTAACAGTTAGGCTTGTATATAAAATGCCGGGAGTCCTGGTAAAAATGTTTGTTTTTTTAGATTCAACAGCAAACGCATTAAGCTTTTTCAGATCCATTATAAAGCCCTCATCAGATAAATACATCATACTTTCAGGGTGGAATTTACCCCAGACCGGATCAACCACATAAAACTGCCCTGGATCGGCTTCAGAAAAAGTCGAAAGCGTAACATTCTTTATTAACCATCTTGATTTGTTCTCCTGGGGGGCACCGGTTATGCCAAGATATTTTTCTGCAAACCGGTAGTAGGGTCCCCTGTAAGTCCTGATTTCCAGCATGTCAACAGTTATCCTCATTACCGTTTGCGGAAGGGCATAAATTAATCCTGATGTCTCCGTAGAATCATATCCTTCAATGTGGACGGTCTTAATAGAAGGTTTTATGATGAAACATCCCGTCGCCATTATCAGGATTAACATTGTACTAACTACTAGACGCATTTTGTATCAATATTAAGTTGAACTTCAATTGTAATATTGCTCACTTACGTTCGCGATCTTCGCTCACTTCGTTCGCATTCTTCGCTCACTTACGTTCGCGATCTTCGCTCACTGCGTTCGCGTTCTTCAATTGCTCTTCTGCTCGCTTACGCTCGCGATCTTCGCTCACTTCGTTCGCATTCTTTAATTGCTCTTCTGCTCGCTTACGCTCGCGATCTTTGCTCACTGCGTTCGCGTTCTTCAATTGCTCTTCTGCTCGCTTACGCTCGCGATCTTTGCTCACTGCGTTCGCGTTCTTCAATTG
>JBGPAO010000377.1:0-3868 GCA_041480755.1 Bacteroidia bacterium | reverse complement strand
GGAGGTTCAACATATACCTCATCAAAAGGATCGCAGATTGTAAACTGTAAATCATATTTATCCCAGAATCCATTAAAATATTTTCTTGTTAAATAATCAAAAACCAATTGTTCATCCAGATCCTTTTCTGTTGCCAGCGCTCTGAGAATAGTGTCGCTTGCAATACTGTTTTCCATCTCATCAAGGAGTAATTCCGCTACAGGATCATGCTCAGCTGCAAGATCAACCGCCAGTACCTGCATGGTCGATTTTTGTTTATCAGATGAACAGACCATAACCTGATAGACGGTGATAATTGTAAAAACGAATACCAGCAGGACAAATGTTGAGTAGGTATACTGGAACTTATTCCTGTACCTTATAAACATAAGGATCAATAGGATAAGTGACGCAATAATGTATGTAACAGGATCGAAGGGTACCGGTGTGATCAGGCTGCCCAGTCCGGATATCATTCCGAATAAAACCGGTATTATCAGAAGTTCAGGCAATGAATGGATGGGCCGGATCATTAAAATGAATTTATCGGCAAAAAGTGCAAATGCTGCAAAAAAGAAAGCTATGATCAATAATCCAATAAATGTATATACACTGATATTCAGAACTTTATAGGTCTCAAGGGTTATGCTCGAATGCATAACAAGATTATAGATGACAGAGATAACTGCATCAAAGTATAAAGCCAGCAAAACAATACCGGCAAAAATCAGAATATACCTGATGAACTTTTTACTTTCCGAAATCTTGCTGTTCAGGGTGAACTCCAGATAAAAGTTGTATGCAAGGAAAAAAACGACAAACGAGGTAATCAGCATATCATTAAGCGAGGAAAACCACTCGGATACAGCAAACTGAAACGGAGAGAACAAAGCAAGGGATGCAAGATGAGGCGGCACTTTCACCTTGATAAGAATTGCATTTAAAAGGACCAGAATGATGGCAAATAATAAGAAGCCTGTGTTTTTCCTGGACTGGTCACCTATGGAAATTAAAATGAGCCTTAAAGACAGAATAAAAAGCAGGATGCCGGCGAGATAACAAAATAATGAGATGTACAGCTGGGTAGTGCTGTATTTGGGGATATTGGTGAAATCAAGCGAAAATAAATAATCCCCGATGGAATTGTAAACAGGAAATCTTGAGTCAGGACTCCGGAAGATCCTTGTTGCAGATGGAAGCCAGAAATCCTTATTAAATTCATTTTTCAGGAATTTGTTCTCATATGAATAAGCTGTCTTAATAAGTAAAAGCCCCACTACTTTTGTTTCCCCGAAAGTTTTTTCCTTTTTAAGAAACCAGCCATTACCTAAAAATACAGCGGGATCTTTGAATAAAGATTCATCATAATATAGACCTACCGGCAAGGAATTATCTGACCAGAACTTAAGGGAATCATTCCTGTAAACAAGCAATAATAATCCTTTGTTAGAAACAGTATTCAGGGATTCTTCAAGAAGAGCGGCAAAATATTCCTCTTCCTTAAAATTGACAATTTTATTCTCCCAGCCATCAAGCAGGTCATCAAGCTGAAATTCCTTGTCATACAAATCTTCCTGGAATCTCTTGCTAAGGGTATACTGGCGAAGGGAATAAAATGAGATCCTGTCGGAAAGGAAACCGAAAAAAAATAACGCCAGGGATATTGCTAATATTATAAAATGCTTTATGTAGAACTTTCTGTCAGCCACTTTTATGTAAAAGTTTTCGCCAGTCCAAATTTAATCAATCTTCATCAACCATGATGATATGGTTCATTACGTATAATTGTAAACGCCCTGTATAATTGTTCCAGGAACATTATCCGTATGATCTGGTGTGAGAATGTCATTTTAGATAAAGAGAGCATCCCGTTAGCCCGGTCATATATTTTCCTGCTGAATCCGTATGCACCACCTGCTATAAATAAAAGATTTTTTTCCGATCCTACAGATTTTTCCCTAATAAAATCAGCCATTTCAACAGATGATAGCATTTTGCCCCTTTCATCAAGCAAAATCACAGTATCTGAAGCAGACAATGACTTCATTATTATATCCCCTTCTTTTTCCTTTATAGCAGATTCATTTGTTTTTCCTGATGACTTTGGCTCGGGAAGCTCAATGATTTTAAAAGGGATATAATGCCTGATCCTTTCTGCATACGTTTTAATCCCCTCCTCAACAAAGCCTTTTTTCGTTTTACCTGTCAAGAGAAGAGTTATCTTCATGATCAGCCTGGCCTTTCCATTCAAAGTTAATCTTTGATCTGATGTTATCTAAAGCATTTTTGAATTTATTTGTTAATTTGCAGATTATTAAGATCACTTTGATAAAATTGGTTTGGTTTTTGATAAGTTAAAATAAATATTTATGATGAGGACGTTTATAAAAATCTACCTGGTTCTGCTGTTCCAGCTTTTCTGTATAGTCCCCGCATTACCAATGCAATCAGGGACTATCCCTGAGGGGATAATACTTGCGTTCAGAGCTGGCAATGCAGAAGAACTGGCCAAGCATTTCTATAATAACATCGAGCTGATTATAATTGAAAATGAAGATGTTTACAGCAAAAACCAGGCTGAACAAATCCTGAGAAAATTCTTTTCGGACCATCATCCTTCTTCTTTCAATATTATACATGAGGGAGGAAAAGAGACTTCCAGTTATGCGATCGGGAGCCTTTGCACGTCATCAGGCAATTTCCGGGTATCTTTCCTAATCAAGAACCAGGACGGGACCCCCCTGATTCACCAACTACGTATAGAAGAAGAAGATGAAGACAACTTATGAAGAACTCCTGGATTCCTTCATTGATAATGCACTGAGAGAGGATATCGGAGTCGGTGATCATACTTCCCTTGCCTGTATACCGGATTCTGCACAGGGTAAAGCCAGGCTGCTTGTCAGGGAGCCGGGCCTGATAGCAGGCGTTAATATTGCCAGGGCTGTCTTTAATAAAGTATCTGACGATATCATTGTCAAAGTCTGCCTGCCGGATGGTTCCACTGTAAATCCCGGTGATATTGTGTTTGAAGTAACCGGGAAAACCCTTATGATCTTACAGACAGAAAGACTGGTTCTGAATATTATGCAAAGAATGAGCGGTATTGCAACAAAAACCCGGCAGTATGTTAACCGCCTTCATGGATTGAAAACAAAGGTGCTGGATACACGGAAAACTACACCCGGTATGCGCTTTCTTGAGAAAGAAGCAGTCAGGATCGGCGGAGGTTATAACCACCGTATGGGTCTCTTCGATATGATCATGCTGAAGGATAATCATATCGATTTTGCAGGCGGTATAAGAAAAGCTATCCAGCAGACCCGGGATTACCTGCAGAGAAATAATCTTGACATGAAAGTTGAAATCGAAGCCCGTAATTTTAAAGAAATTGAAGAAATCCTTGCAACAGGAGGTGTTGACCGGATCATGTTTGATAATTTTACTGTCAGGGATACTAAACTGGCAGTAGAAATGATTAAAGGACGATTTGAAACAGAATCTTCCGGCGGGATCAAACTCGATAATATCCGTGATTATGCAGAATGCGGTGTGGATTATATCTCAGTCGGCGACCTCACTCATCACATCAACAGCCTCGACCTCAGCCTCAAGGCTGTCAGGTAATCTGTTCCTCTTTCACCCCCTCACCCCCTCGCCCCCTCTCTTTGTCGCTCTTTCCCTCTTTCACCCCCGCTCCTCTTCGCCCCCTCGCCCCTTCGCCCCCTCACCCCATCCCTCTTATCCTCTCCTCAAGCAACCTGATCTTATTCTCAGCATCTTCCTTCTTCTTCTTTTCCTTTTCAATCACGCTTGCAGGAGCATTTTTCACAAAATTTTTATTATTAAGCTTGATCATTACTGAATTCAGGAAACCCTTTGTATATTC
>JBGPAO010000376.1:0-3873 GCA_041480755.1 Bacteroidia bacterium | reverse complement strand
GGCACATGAAATGAGCAGTGGTGGTTCTATGTGGTGACCAAAAATGATCATGGAAATCCCCCAATGTCGATAAAACTCTATATTTCTAATACTATTTTTAGAGTAAATAGCATTTTTGGTCCCTGTGTTATCACTCAATTGCATGCACAGTCCAAAATCACTTATCGTTGCTTCAGAAGCTTCACCTGAACCATATGTGGATTCATAGATCACGACATAAGTATTTTCAGTTTCGGCAGAAAGGTCAGGGTTTGTAAGTTTGCTCAGGACGCCCGCGGGAATCAACATTGGTCCGGATATATTTGAAATGAACTTATTGTTAGCCAGTGCCGGGGTAGTTGTACCATTATCCGGCCTGAAAACCGCATTATCTTTCACTACCATTCCGTATCCTCCGCTCGATTCAAAAGTATTTCCCGAAAACGAGGCAACGGCGCTTCCTGATAAGAGAATATTTGCATTTTCAGTAATTTCTGTAGTATAGGAACCGGAGCCTCCATCCCGGACCAGGCAGCTGACCATCACTGTCCGTGGCCCTTTCAGGTGAATGCCTTTCCATCTGTTCGCGGCCGCTCTGAAGGTTACATTTTCAATTACCATTTGTCCTGTTTCTGATATTATAAGCCCCGTTCCGTCTGCAAATTCAATGATCACTCCCGGTATGATATCCAGAGTTGCCGCGACAGTGAGATCAGATGTGACAATGTAATCTGCCTCGTCCCCTGAATTAACTTTACCGAGAATAGTATCATTTGAAATGGTGCCATGGAGGGGGAAAGCGCCGGCCACCAATACTGTCATGAAATCATCGTTCCACTCATTTCCTTTTGATATTCTTAGTTTCAGACTGTAGGTGCCGTTCAGGGAAGGAATGAAACAGGCCGAATCGGTATCAGCAAAAAGCACGGTATCATTGGCCGGCTGACTTGTGATTTTCCAGATCAGATCATAACCACGCCCAAAGGAAGCACTTGCATCAAGTGTAACCGTATCGCCAATATGTGCTGTTGTATCCGGTCCCGCCTCAGCTATCAGGTTTGCGTCGGAATCTCCCTTATTGCAGGAGAATAAGGCGACCAGGATTGCAGCGGTCAGGAGAAATATAGGGATTCTCATATCATTGTTTTTCGATAATGGCATTATAAAAGTAAGCAAAAATGCGACAGTTTCTTAAGAGAAGTTTTCGACAGGAATGACAATGTATGCAGGTCTTCGGAATAATCTATAATCCCTGGACATTCTAACCTGATGAACCTTATAAACCTTAAGAACCTGATCCTATTTCTTCAACGGTTCCTCCGGTGCCGGCAGTATGCCTTCCTCGATTAAGTATATAACACCCAGTAACGCGCCCCAGTGGTAAAAATTATCACTGCTCATAACATCAGCTCCTTCACCGGTTTCAGCATTGTAATTTTCATTAATAAACCGGTTTGAATTCCAGCTTTTCATCAGCAGGTTTTTTGACTTTTCAGCAAGGTCTTTCCGGGCTTCAGGAAGGTCATAATTTCTTAAGCCCAGATATACAAGGAAATTCATTGGTGCCCAGATCCTTCCACGCCAGTAATCGTTGTCAGGGTAAGCCGGATCGTTGCGGGATATTGATGGTATTATCCAATCTCCCCAAAACTCATCCGGATTATAAAAGTGTTCCCTGATAATCCGTTCCGCCTGTTTCTGACTGGCCGCCCTTCCTAAAAAAGGATAAAAGTTTGTAGGGGATATCCGGTTGCTGAATTCTTTTGTATCTGTGTGCATATCAAGGAAAATACCTTTTTCCTCACTCCACAGCTTGTGTATGTTTTTAGTGTAGAAGGAAGCCCTGTCTTTGAGTTCTTTTTCTTCTTTATCTTTCCCCAACACATTAGCGATTTCAGCCAGGGCTTTGCAGTCGGCGATATATAGGCCGGTCAGTCCCGCATCTGCCAGTCTCATCTGGTGAGTTACAGAATCAAAAGAGGCATCATCGAACATGGGGGAATTATCCAGACCTGATTCATATTTGGCCCCCTGAAGGACATTTTGAACTTCCTCAGTGGGGTGGTTAAATACAGGATTATATGGATTTGATCCCCAGCATAACAGTCCGTCCGTATCTCTGTTTTTAGGCCACCAGCGATTCCAGGTCAAAAGCTCATCAAAAACCTCATATAAGAACCATTTTTCCTGGTATTTTCTGTATATTTCCTTCACCATCATAGATCCTACCGGAGGCTGTGAGCGATCGCGGCTTTTAAGATTATTGGTGGCAGCAAAATTTGGTATAAATCCCGATTCAGTGATCTCATTTGTGATCTCTATGGCATTTGCATAAGACAGTTCTTTATTATCGATACTGAACATGTAGGAGACAAAATAGTTATCCCAGCAGAAAAGGACATAACCATTCCAGCCAAGATTCCATATTCTTGACACCGGTGTGATAACGCGGTCTTTGGTTGGATCATATATGGTATTCCAGGCCATTACTGTTTGTGCTGCTTCATATATGTCTCGGGCTTCACCCAAGGTCGACTTATAATTATTAAATTCTTTAGCAGCTTTTGAGATATTCAAAATGATATTGTCGATACTTAAATTCCCAAGAGTCGTGAAACCAACGGGTTTATCCAGAGGAAATGCCCATTGTATTTCGTCCCCTTCATTCAATTTAACTGGGGAAGCAATGGTTGTCCAGATACTAAGTTCCTTGCCAGGTAGTTTTGCCATTAAATGGTCCCCCTGTTCCCAGATATCTCCTTCACCGTCCCACAATATATCAGGTGCAAGGATTATAAAGCCATCATTTGATTTGTCCGCGATGGGAGTAATCAGAATACTTAAATCATCTCCGGAAGAGCACGTTTGTATACGGAATGAAAGATCTTCAAAGAATATGTTAAGGTCTGTATAGGAACCATCATATGCATGGTCACCCGGTATAGCTTTTTCGGAACCTTCAACCTTATTACCGATAAATGCTTCTTTCAATATCCTGCCTGATTTGTTATCTTTTGCATAAATGTTAACAGCCAGCTTATCGGGTAACAGGACTTGCGACATCACACTTCTTGTATTCCAGGTATTCCAGCCGGAGGCAAGCTCCCTTTTCAGTTCAGGATATTCTTCCCCGGTATAAACTTCATTATTCCGGGGGTGTTGGCATGAACAATTCAGAAGAAAAACAACGGCGGCAAGGAGAAATATCGGGAATCTCATATCATTGTGTTTTAAATATTGTACTATAAAAATACGGAAAAATGTGAGAGAGTTCTAACAGAACTTTTACACAGAAGAGAAGATAAGGGATCAAGGGTTCGAGGGGATAATGGGGCAGCGGTACAAGGGCACAGGGTTGCAATGAATCTGATAATCAGTAATTCTCTTCTAATCCAGGTCAGTAGTCGAAGATATCGACCAAAGTTTTCACGCCCACCCAATAGAGATCAAATCCTCCTTTTCCCCCAGGCCGGTTGGAAGAGAACAAAAGCAGATCGTGTTTAAAATTCCCCAACGGAACAAGTAAAGGCCTGTATTCGTCAGATTCAGTGTTTATCTTATCGCCGAAGTTAACGGGAGCTGACCAGCCGGTACCGTCCTTCTCTGCATACCAGAGGTCGAATCCGCCAAATCCACCTGCACGGTTTGAGGTAAATACAATTATATTGTCGGTAATATATGGGCATTTATCATCTGCTTCAGATGACAGAAGATCTGACCGGGTTAAAGGAACTTCAGCCAGGGAATCTGATAAAACATCAATAATATTTTTATCATTGGTTATTTGTCCAAAATAGATATCAAAATCACCATTCTGGTCAGTACAGTAATAAATCCTGTTCAACTCAAGATCAAGACAGGGATAAGCTTCATTATAATCTGAATTCAGGAAGG
>JBGPAO010000375.1:0-3873 GCA_041480755.1 Bacteroidia bacterium | reverse complement strand
GCTATTAATGCTTCTGACAATTGAATGAGTAGTGATAAATTATTCACTAATATTTTTTGATTATGGATAGTAATTGCTTTAATTTTATAGAATTAAGCCCAATTTTAATTAGTTGTCTTAATGCAAATCTGGTCTGCTGAAATAAAGGAGCTTGAAATATTATACACCTCTCTGAAAGGCCAGTTTCCTGAATTGGAGAAAGAACTTGAGCAACTTGTCAGGACTGAGGATGCCAACGTGATCATGCTATATTCCAGGAGATGCCTGGAAGTTATTATAACGGATCTGTGTGAAACTGAACTGAACAGACCACGAAAGACTGAGCCACTTAAAGGAATCATTGATAAACTGAACAGGGAAGAAAAGGTCCCTCCTCACATCATTACATCGATGGATCACCTTAACAGCCTGTCTACCTTTGGTGCACATCCAAAAGAATTTGATCCACGACAGGTCAAGCCGGTTCTTAATAATCTTTTAACCATTATCGAATGGTATCTGAAATATAAAAATGTTGGTTACTACGAAGATTTACAGGAACCTGAAACAGAAAGTCCCGATGATTCCGGAGAAACTGACTATGTCCAGGTCAGGAAAAGAAAGACACTCGTAATTACCTCATGGATTATTGGTTTCTGCATCGTAATACTTATTGCCTTTGGTATTTCCAGCATTTTTCATAATATGAAATTCAAGGACATAAGGGAACCTGACGGAAGAATATCTGTTACTGTTTTACCGTTTCAGAACCTGACTCCGGATACATTATTGAATTTCTGGCAGGAAGGAGTTCAGAATCTTCTGATTAATTCACTCTCAAATTCAAAGGAATTATCTGTCCGCGAATTTCAAACCATGAACGATATCCTCAGCAGTAAAACATATACGAATTATGCATCCATTACACCTTCAGTTGGAAGAGATATCGCATCAAAGCTGGAGACAGGCACATTTATAATCGGCAGTTTGATTAAGGCAGGGGACAGGATTCGCATCAGTGCACAACTGAGAAATACCAATTCAGAAGAAATTTACAGGACTTTTGAAGTAGAAGGGAAAACTGAGAACGATTTTTTTCAGATTACTGATTCTTTGTCCGGTCTTATAAAGGATTATCTTGAAATTAAAGTGCTAGAGAAAAACCTTGATGAGGAAAAACGTGAGTTTGGCACCACACATTCATCAGAAGCTTACCGTTATTATATTGAAGGTACCAAATTCGGTTACGCAGGTAAATTGGACCTGGCTATCCAATCACTCAAAAGGACTGTCGAAATCGATCCTTCTTTCACAAATGCATATAGTTTTTTAGCAGTACTGTACTGGATGAATGGAAAGTTCAAGGAAGCAAATTATTATATACAACAAGCATATGCCAGCCGGGATAAGATCCCGCTGAATGAAAAACTTTTTTTAGACGTAACAAAAGCACTTATTGACAAGGATCTGCAGAAATGTTTAATGCTGGAAGAGCAGTTAGTGGAACTTAATCCTAAATCAGCCTGGTGGTGGAGATCTCTCGGAATGGAATACGCCAGGGTAGAACAATATGATAGATCAGTTGAAGCGTGGGAAAAAGCTTACGTATTATATAAGCAAATGGGGATTGATTTTCCGTCAATATGGTTTTATGGATATTTTGGTACCTCCCTGCATAAAATTGGAAATCATAAAAGAGAAATGGAAATATACCAGGAAGGCCTGAAAATTGAACCTGATTATCCTGATTTTATTTACCGTCAGGCCGTTTGTGCTTTTTCGCAGGGTGATACCATACAGGGTAATAAATACCTGGATAATCTCAGGTTCATCAGGAATAAAAAAAGCTGGTATGAAGCCGACATATTAGGAGAACAGGCAGGTATTTTTGAAGAATCGGCCTTTTTGGATAAGGCATCTGAGTTATACCTGAAGGCACTTCAGCTGGATCCTGAAAATCTTTGGATATTAGATGGTTACGCACATTTCCTGATAAAAAATAATATTGATGTAAAAAAAGGTATGGAACTTATTGATCATGCACTTGAGATTGAACCTGATAACGGGGATTTTCTGTATGTCAGAGGACTGGGATATCATAAACAGGGCAGGCTTAAAGAAGCGTCGGAAACGTTAAAGAAAGCCTGGGATTTGAGGTTGTGGTATTCGCATGAGCATTACCTTCTCATGCAGGAAGTTGAAAAAGAACTAAGTAAAAAAGTAAAATGAAGATATGGACATCTGAACTGAAAGAATTAGAGGTTTTGTATTCATCCTTTAAAGGTAACTTCAGTGACCTTGGGAATGAACTGCAACGACTGACAGATGCCAGTGATGAGAATATGGTGCTGGTTTATGCCAGGAGATGTCTGGAAGTCATCGTTACCGATCTGTGCGAATGTGAATTAAAAAGACCGCGTAAGACAGAACCTCTTCAGGGGATAATTGAAAAGCTTAACAGGGAGGGAAAGATCCCCTCTCATATCACTGCCTCTATGCAGAGCCTGAACAGTCTCTCTACTTTTGGTTCTCATCCAAAGGAATTTGATCCTGAGCAGGTAAAACCGGTTCTCAATAACCTTACTATTATTATCAGGTGGTACCTGAAGCACAAGGAATCCATGAAAACGGATGAACCACAACCAGAAAAAGTCAAGTTTGAAAGTAAAGGTTCGGATTCCATCCCGGTTCAGAAATTAAAATCAAGAAGAAAATTAATTATTGTTCTTTCAATGATTTCACTGGCAAGTGTTATTACTGTCGGGGCATTATTTATGTTTAATGTCATCGGAGGAAAAGCCAAAACCGATTCCGCGAAAGAGCCTGAAAAGTCAATCGCTGTTCTGCCTTTCCATAATTTTACCGGTGATCCGGGGCAGGAGTATAAGTGCGATGGACTGACCGATGAGATCATCAGCCACCTTTATAAAGTTGCTTCATTCGATAAAGTGGTCTCTTTAAGCTCTGTATTGACATATAAGGGAACTGACAAAAGGCTTCCCCAGATTGCCGATGAACTGGATGTAAATTATGTTCTTGAAGGCACTTATAAAAGGATCGGTGACCAGATCAGGATTACAGCCCAGCTTATAGAGCCAAAAAACGACAGGCATTTATGGCAGAATGAATATGACCTTCCATATCAGGAAATTATTGCAATCCCTGCAGATATTGCGTTGCAAATTGCGGATCAGTTAAAAGCATTTCTCACTGATTCTGAAAAACAAAATATTCAAAATATTCCCACTACGAATCAGGAGGCTTACGATTTGGTACAAAAATCAAAAATGCTTTTATACAATATAGAAGATAATACTGAGATAATACAACCTTTGGATTTAACTTTAAAGGCTATAGAACTGGACCCGGATTGCGGTGATGCTTATGCATGGGCAGGTACCTTTTCATTATATAACGGCGTTTTCGCTGGCAAAACCGATATTTCAACAGCTATCTGGGATGCATTACCATTTATTGAAACCGCCCTTGAATTAGATCCAAATAATAGTACTGCTCATATGGCAATGGGCAATATTAATGAATGGGGCCGATGGGATTATATCAAAGCTGAAAAAGAATATTCGAAAGTACTTGAACTGGCACCAAACAATGAAGAAAATTTTTTTCTGATCGGTGAATTCTATCTGAAGATGAACCAGCCGGATAAGGCCAAGGAGCGCCTGGACCGCGCCCTGGCGATCGATCCATATTACGATTGGACTTACGCTTTACTGGGCGATTACTACAACCGCAATATCAGCAGCCAGTTCAAAGATCAGCCGGACAAACAGAAAGCCGCCCAGATCCAGGCCAGCGAATATTACAGCCAGGCGCTCAAGTTAGGCGAAGGAAACGAGTCCCCCCAACTGATGTACAACTACGCCATCGCCCTGG
>JBGPAO010000374.1:0-3883 GCA_041480755.1 Bacteroidia bacterium | reverse complement strand
TCTGATAAAAAAGACCAGATCCCCTTTTATAAGTTCATCCATTCCGGCTATTATTTTTCCATACCTGGCCTGTTCTTCCGAGTTATGGGGCAGGTGAATGCCGTGTTTGGCAAAAACCGTCACCAATAATCCGGAGCAATCCATGCATTTCATAGTTGTTCCACCCATGCAATGGGGCACTCCAAGGTATTTTTGAGCGGTTTCAATGATTTCATTAGCGCTGGTATTGTGAGTATTTATCTCTTTTTCAGTGCCGGCGTCCATAAAATCTATCAGGTTTTTCTTTTCAGCCTGGCTTTCGATGTTTTGAAACGATAGTTCAGGATATAGTTGTTTGGAACAGTAAGTAATAAGTAACTGACATACAGCAACTAAAAGAATAATAAATTTTCCTTTGGTTTCAAAAAATATTTTCATCATTAAAAATTCTGCTATATAGCGGAGTAAATATGAGAATTCTTTTTTTATTTTAGAAAGTTGAGAAGTAGCGATCGGCAATTATTTATCGGTACATGCTGCTATTGAGATAGTGGAAACTGGAATCGTGCAGTTGGCCCACCGGAGTCATCTTGCAAGGCCTGTCCCAGTTTATCGGGGAAGGAACTTTAAAAGAACCTCTCCTGTTTGATTTCAGGGGATATTACAAGCCGCAAAATAGGGCTGATTTCGTCAGAAAAGGGCGCCGGCGAGCCCTCTGCGAGATTAAAATTATTAAGGAATGATTATTCTATGCCTAGCAAGTTTTTATTTAAAAGACTATACCAGGGATGTACTTTACTCAAATTCTTCATAAAGTCAAATAGCTTCATTTTTGCTATTGGTTTTCTATTGGCGTAACTTTCATAAAGTACAATTTATTTAACTTAAAAATTTAAGCTATGAAACACGTTACTATCATCATAGCATATCTTTTATTATTTTGTAACGTATCTGTTGCTCAATATTCAATAAATAAGAAAAAATATGATTATCGAACTTATACTTATGAAGTCGGTGATCCATATAATACCGGAGTAGCTGGTGTAACTTCACTTTTACTTCCTGGGCTTGGACAAATGATCTCAGGTGAAAACGGCAGAGGAGCCGCATTTCTTGTAGGCTATATTGGATGTTGGGGAATATTTTATGCCGGAGGTCGTCTTGCCGGCTCTACCATGGAGAACAACACTATTGCCAATGGAATGAGGTACATTATACAACCATACAAAACAGCGCTTCCATTACAAGGACGATATATTAGTACATAACAATAAATTAACTGCAATAATGAATAACAGACTAATAACTTTGATAATTCTTTTAAGTGTTTTCATTTGGTTTCATTCATCTGCCCAATTAAAACCTGATACATTAACCTATGAACCTTTTATTTGGAAATCAGAAATACCTTATGATTGTCCATTTCAAAAGTCACAATTATTGGCAGGGATAAAATTTCTGGGGGTTCAAAGTGGACTTTATTGCGGTGATACCTGGTATCCTTCCTGGGCATCCGATGACAAATTATATTCTCCCTGGACAGATGGGGGCTGTATTCGATTAGATGGGAGTTGGGAATTTTCAAGTTCCGGAGATGGCGACTATTCGACAACTGGCCATGCTGTTCTTGAAGGCGATAATCCGGTAAACCTGAAAGTATATAGTTTAGGACTGAACCGGGCATCACCTAAGCCTTATCATGGCAGATACCCGTGTGGTAGCCTGGTATACAATAATATATGGTATTATGGCACATATTGCCTGGATCCAATCGGTATTGCTATATATGGTGATAAAACATATAATTGGCCCTGGATGGGACCTTTTGTTGGATTTCGCTATTCAACTGACTTTGGCCGCAGTTGGAATGATTGTCCTCTTAAACCTGAAACACCTCTTTTTAAAGAAACTGGTATTAATGGATATCCTGTTAAAATTGGTTCGCCACATTTTATAGATTTTGGGAAAAATATGCAATATTCACCTGATGGCAAGGCTTATCTAATTGCACATGGGGCAGATACTTCAGATACAAAACCAAGATTTTGGAATGATAGCTGGATTACCGGTGACCAGATTTATTTATTGAGGGTGATTCCATCAATCGAAAACATCAACGACATATCTAAATATGAGTTTTTCGCAGGTTACGATAGCAAAGGAATTGCCATTTGGACCGGGGATTTCAAAAAAATAAAACCGTTGCTTGAATGGAACAATAACATGGGATGCGTTACGGTTACATATAATGCGCCGCTAAAAAAATATTTAATGTGTGTAACAGATGGAGGGAATACTTGTGCAAAGATGAACACTTATATTCTGGAATCGGACAATATAACCGGACCATGGAAAATTGTGACTTATATGAGAGATTTTGGTGAGCAGGCATACTTTGTGAATATTCCTTCAAAGTTTATTAGTAATGATGGTAAAACAGTTTGGTTGTTATATTCAGCAAATTTTGCACCTGATTGGAATGGGATGAAGATTAAAGCAAACCCGCCAGGTTCACATTATGGAATGGTTTTTCAAAAAATAGAATTTATTATTAACCGGGAATAATATGTTCACTTAACTCACGGATATATTATACAGCAATAAGAAATAAGTTTTAAAACCCGGTAATTCTAATAAAAGAGATTCCTTTCATTAGATGAATTAAATAATTTGTCTAATTTAAAGGTCATAAAACGTATATAAACCTTTTAAACCAATTTGACATGAGAATCAAAATATCATTACTTGTTGCTGCTTTATTTGCAGTTTCAAAATTGTATTGTCAGATCTCTGATAATTGTGTTACCGATATGATACTTTCCGGATACTCCGAAAGGGCATACACATCAGAGCCTGTAACCGATCAGCAGCTCGATTTAATTCTGAAATGTGGCATTAAGTCTCCCAGTGGAAGGAACAAGCAGCCGTGGAAGTTCACGGTAATAAAAGACGACTCCACAACGAAAGAGATAATCGATAATGTAGTTCCCGGAAATGTACTGGTTATTGTTTCAGGGATTGAATCAGCAGACGGAACCACCCCTGATTTCGATTGCGGTCTTGCCACAGAGAATATGTTTATTGCTGCACATAGTCTTGGTCTCGGTGCACGCATATATGGCAGTCCGGTTGGAAACATAAATTCAAAGAAAGAAATCTTTCAGATCCCATCAGGGTACAAGGCCGTGGGTGTCCTGCGAATCGGGAATATTGATAAAAGCGTAGATGCGGTGTCATCAGCAACCCCAAGGAATAAACCTGAGGAGGTCATTAATTACAAAAAATAGCAAAATGATTATGATTCAGTACGATACAAATATCAGGGTATGTTATGGGGATACCGATAAAGGGGGAGTCGTTTATTACGGAACATATCCCCGTTATTATGAAGTTTCACGGACTGAGTTGCTCCGGCATTATGGAATAACTTACAGGGAGATTGAACAAAGAGGGTTAGTGTGGCCAGTGAGAAGCCTGCATATCACCTATCTGAAACCCGCTTTTTATGACGAACTGCTGAGGGTCCGCTCGATCATCGAAGAGTTGCCGACTGTCAGGTTTAAAATAAAAACTGAGATTTATAACTCACGGAACGAGTTGATAAACCAGGGAGAGGTAGTCCTGGCATCAACGAATCCCCGGACAGGGAGGGTGATGAAGACACCTGCATGGCTTCTTGATAAACTGGCAGCAATCATCGGGGAATGACAATCCTCCTGGCAAAAGCATCTCTCAGAGAATAAATCAACCGTTCAGTCTGTCAGAAGGTTTCGACTTATAAGGTTGGTCATTGAAGATAATATTCGGGATACCAGCAATTGTAATATACTGACATATAGGCTTTTTTAATTGTTGTCCCGTTAGGGCCTAAACTATTTTTATAATCTACTTATTCTCAGTAATT
>JBGPAO010000373.1:0-3886 GCA_041480755.1 Bacteroidia bacterium | reverse complement strand
TGGGGAAAGCAGTATCGTAGATTTTTATTTTTAAATTTAATAGGCACAAGATTATTTTATACTTAAGTGAAAAATAAATTTGATAATTAGAAAAATCATGGATAAAAATTCAGTTGTGAGCACCACTGCGGTTTACACTCTAAGCATTACTTCAGGTCTTTCAGGAATCCCGGTTCATTCAATAAGGCAATACATTGACAAGGGATTAATTATTCCGTTCAAGAAAGAATCTAAGCATAATTTATTTTCTCAGGTGGATATTTTGAGGTTAAAATATATACATAAATTACTGGATAAAGATGGCTTAAACATTGTAGGAATCAGGGCTATACTGGCTCTTATTCCCTGCTGGACAATCCGGCAATGCTCCGCTGAAGAGCGTGAAAAATGCCAGGCTTTTCAAAGTGATACTTCTCCCTGCTGGGAAGCATCTGAAAAGGGGACTCGCTGTAAGAATACTAATTGCAGGGAGTGTGAAGTTTATCGTATTGTCGAAAACTACCCTGATGTAAAATCATTCCTTAAAATAATGATACCATAAACTGAATCTGATAATTTCAGATAGGTTATTAAAAAGAAACCTCCGGATGCTGAATTCCAAAGCCAGCAATCCCCACATTTCTGCCGTATCATTTTCAACTTTAAAAGCCAACCGTTTTGACCAAAGTTGGCCGGAATGAATTGACCACCAAAAGCCGGAGTTAAATACTTATTGTTTAGTTATGTATGTCAAGTATAATCTGACCTTCCAAATGTGGTTAAAACATCTGACCTTTGCACCCAAAATATTCGGACAAATAAGATAGAGACAGATTAGTAGAAAGTTCAAACAAAAACATCAACCAAATCGTCAACCAATTAAAAAAGCCCTCGCAGATCATTGGTCTTTAAAGGCTTGCATTTTGAAACGTGGTGCCACTCGCACCACTTTTTGTTTAGAAGGAAATGAAATTCGTCAACGCTGACGTCAACTAAGAATCCATTAAAAATTGTTTGATTATTTACAGAATTAATTTCAAGAAAGTTGAAAGGCAATTGACCATTATACTAAAAATAAAAAATTATTTAATCTCTGGTTACTTTTGGGCGGATTCAATGATTTTTTGAAAACGCTGTAAACTGCGAAGGTTATCAAATACAGGATCAATAATTAACTCTCCTTCAGACAACCAGCTTGGAACAGATAATAAGAACTCAATCTTATCTAAAGCCAGATCATAGTGGCCAGTGAATATATAGATTTCCATTAAATCTTGTTCTTTAACAATACCTGCCCAGATATCTAACTTAACCGGCATCAGGTCAACTGCTCTCTTTCCGCAGGCAATCGCTTCTTTAACATTTCCACTGAAAGCATAGCACTTTCCTAAAGTAGCGTAATACCTTTCATCATTGGGACTTTCTTTTATTTTTTTCTTCAGATATATAATTGTAGAATCTGAGTAGATTTTACACAGAGATGTGTTGCCGCTTAAATAATAAATTAATGCAAGCTCATATGTTTTTGGGCGATAGTTGGATAGATTAATCACAATTGTAAATTCTTTACTAATAATAAATTCTATTAACTTATCATACTGACGGGTATAGTAATAAACCTCATAATGAACATCTTCTTCTGTCAGTTCGGATTCTTTCAATGCAACATTCAAATCAGCAGTTTTATTCAAGCATGCCCTGAAAATATGATGATTAAAACCTCTATAGTCAGGTATTAATGATAATCCTTGTCTGCAGCATTCAATTTGATTATCATATTGATGTAGAAGTTGATATGTCTGTGCTAAATTATCGATATAATTCGCATTAAATGGATCCAATTGTATTCCCCGCTTAGCTTCATCTATCGATTCTTCCATCTTGCCTTGCCGCCTCAAATTGTAAGAAGAAAAAGCATGTAAGTCTGCCATATTAGGTGCTTCTGCCTTTAGTTCTTTAAGGATTTTTAAAGATTTATCATAGTCGCGATCTATCCAGTAATAGGCGACTGCTGTTGCAAATTTCATTTCAGTTAATTCGGGATTTAATTGTAATCCTTTCTTTATATCCTCCCTGCCTTTTATAACATGATCCTGCCAGTCTTCTTCTAACTTTTGCCAGTATATATATAAATGCATTATTGCCCTTTGAGCATAAGCGGCTGTAAATAACGAGTCCTCCTGAGTGGCTTTTGAATACATGTCTAAGGCAAGGGGAACTTGAAATTTTGACCAGTAGTCATTCCCCTTCAGATAAAAATCATAGGCCAATTGATTGGTAGTAATTGGTGCATTCCGGATCAGATCGATTTCTTTTGAGGTTAATGTTGCTTTCAATTCCCTGGCAACACTTTGAGCTACTTCGGACTGAATTGAAAAAACATCAGAAAGTTCTCCTTCATAGGTTTCAGACCATAAATGTGTATCGGTCTTTACGTCGATCAACTGAGCCGTAATCCGTACATTATTTCCGATTTTTCGTACGCTGCCCTCTAAAATTGCTGAAACACCTAATTCATGGGCAATTTCTTTTAATGGGAGTTTTGTGTCTTTATATCTCATTGATGATGTGCGGGAGATTACTTTCAATTCACCTACTTTGAAAAGATGATCCAATATCTCGTCCACCATACCATCACTAAAATACTCCTGTTCCGGGTCATTGCTTAAGTTTACAAATGGTAATACAGCAATCGATTTTTCCAGTTCTTTTGTTTGTTTTCCGCCACCAATTATATTGAATACAAATAGAGCTGCAATAATAATAACAACAACCAATGCAAGTCCGGAAAGCATTAATACTAATCTTTTCTTTGGTATACGGATGTCTTTTGAAGAATTATCCTGATCTTTACTTTCATACTTTGCTTCTTCCAGCTTTGGTTTGCTAATGATTTGCGTATCCTTGTATTTTAGATACCATTCTATGATAGTTGTAAGATTATTAAGAACCGGTTTAACCTGTCGTGGATCAAATTCTTTAGGATGGGAACCAAAAGTAGATTGACTATTCAGGCTTTGCATCGAAGCAAAGATATGTGACGGAATTTTCTCTTCCCTGTTGAGTTTATCAATGATCCCCTGAAGAGGTTCTGTCTTACGTGGCCTTTTTAATTCACATTCGCATAAATCAGTGATTATAACTTCCAGGCATCTCCTGGCATAGACAAGCACCATATTTTCATCGCTGGCATTGATCAGCCGTTCCAGTTCCTTCTCCAATTCGGGTGACTGGCCTTTAATGGAATCATTAAGCCGCTCAATTTCTTTTATTTCAGAAGACCAGATTGTCATTTGTTTTTATTTGCAAGTGCTTGTTCGGCTTCCTGAAGATGTTGATTAAGTTCATATTGAAATGACACAAATTTTTCCTGTACACTTTTTAGAAGCTGTACTGCTTCTTCATAATTACCTTGCTTATAAAGGCCACGTCCTTTTGCCCATAATAAGAATGAATTATCAGGCTGGATATTAAGTCCTTTTTGAACGAGTTCCATTCCTTCCTCAATATTGATATCATTGTTAATAAGTAATTGGGCCAAACTAAATATCCACCAGGTTTTTTGTGGTTTTTGTTCATGGGCTTTCCTGAAATGCACCTCTGCCTTATCTGTTATATTTGCATCAGAATACATCCAGCCTATCATACCTTCTATGTCAAATGCTGAACTGCCCAATTCCTGGTGCCTGGACCTGAATTTTGTAATAAATTCATTTGCTTCTGTTGTATCACTCAGAGATAAAGCACATACAGCCTGATTGTACAAAATATCGGGACTATTAGGGAAAAAACTAAGGCCAATCTGATTTATTTCTTTTTCTTTATCATGATTTCCAACTTTGTGTAAAGCACTTCCATACCATTTGTAAAACAATTCATATTCCCAGTTACCACCCCTTTCCAAACT
>JBGPAO010000372.1:0-3892 GCA_041480755.1 Bacteroidia bacterium | reverse complement strand
TTTCTCTTAAGGCTGGGAGGCTATGCATTATTTTCCATTATTCTGATTATCTTTTCTGTATCCATAGGAACAATTGGGTATCATCATTTTGGACATTTTAAATGGCTGGATAGTTTTCATATGTCTTGTATGATATTAACCGGAATGGGACCTGTTGTTGAAATGAAAACTAATGGTGCAAAACTGTTTTCTTCATTTTTTGCCTTGTACAGTGGTGTGGCGTTTTTAAGTATAACAGCAGTTTTTTTTGCCCCTATTGTTCATAGGTTGTTGCATATATTACATGTTGAGAGAGATAAAGATGGAACTGATCAATTTTGATTTTGGATTAAAATTTCTTTAATTTAGGTGAAAGTAAATGAAATTATGGAAAGTATAGACAGACGTACATTTATCAGAAAATCAGGCGTTGTGACCGCAGGGGCTTTTATTGGCAAACCCATTATCGACCAGGCTCTATTACAAAAAAGACCTAACGAAACAGTTCGTGTGGCTGTAATCGGGATCCGTAGCAGGGGTAAGGATCATTATCGTGCTCTGGCAAAAATACCAAATGTTAAGATTGCCACTCTGTGTGACATCGATCAAAGATTGTTTCCGGAAGCCATGGCAGAAGTCGAAGAGTTAACCGGATATAAACCTGCAACAGAAACGGAATATCGGAAAGTCCTGGAGGATAGGAAAATTGATGCGGTCACCATAGCCACACCCAACCACTGGCATGCACTAATGACCATCTGGGCCTGCCAGGCAGGGAAAGATGTATACGTAGAGAAACCTGTTTCTCACACGGTATTGGAAGGAAGAAAAATGGTGGATGCGGCCCGAAAGTACAATCGTGTGGTTCAAACCGGCACTCAGGCAAGAAGTCACATAGCTGTAGTTCAGGCCATAAATTTTATGAAAGACGGAGGGCTGGGAACCATTTATATGACAAAAGGACTGTGCCTGAAACCGCGCGGCAGTATTGGGCATGTGGTGGATAGCACCGTACCGGAAGGTGTCAACTGGGATGCATTTCTAGGGCCTGCACCCTTCAGGCCATTCAATGAAAACCGGTTTCATTATAAGTGGCACTGGTTCTGGGATACAGGAAATGGTGATTTGGGAAACCAGGGTATTCACCAGGCCGATATCTGCAGATGGGCCATGAATAAATTGACACATCCTGTGAGGATACAGGGAACAGGCAACTTTTTTATCTGGGATAGCGACCAGGAAACTCCTAATATTCAGCATCTGGAGTTTGAATATGATGACGGTACCATCCTGCAATTCGAAGTGAGAGGTCTGGGTACAAATGCGGAAGGAGATATCAGAATTGGAAACCTGATTTTCGGGGCTAAAGGATGGATGAATATAGAAAACGAAGATGCCGGGAATTGCAAGACTTATTATAGTAATATAGAAATTCAACCCAGCGGTTATTCATCCTACAGCGAAACAGAGGGTCCTGTATTTACAAATGAAGATCCGGCAACTATGGATTCCGTTGTTAATCATTTTAGGAATTTTATAGATTGTGTCAGGTCAAGAAGATGGCAGGATCTCCATTCGGATATCCTGGAAGGACATTTGTCTTCGTCGCTCTGTCACCTTGGAAATATAGCCTGCAGATTAAAAAGAACATTGCGGTTTAATCCACAGACGGAGACTTTCATGAACGATCCTGAGGCGGATACTTATCTGAGCAAAGAATACAGATCTCAATATAGTCTGCCTAAAAAGGTATAAAGAATAACTATTCTCGGTTTTCAGTTTTCGGTTCTCAGTTATTTATAAGTATACAGTTCAAGTCTTTGAACACTATAGTCTCCATAAGGAATATGCAAATGTCGTCCCTGGTGTGTCTGATCACCATTTAAATGCCGCAGGATTTCCCAGTTATTATTTTCAAATTTGCCATCGTCAACTTTTAATATTCCGGCATTTAATAATTCGTTGTTTAAAGGCTTAAAAGTTACTACAATCCCTGTGCCTGCAATATAGAATTCATTTTCCCCTGTCTGAATAATAATGGCGCCGGCCAGAGGCCATTCATCTTCTTTAGCTCCGGGAGCCCAGCCAAGTGTATATTCATGCCGGAAAGTGAATTCATATTCTCCCATATGAATAATTGTATCCTGACCTTTTGCTATTAATACTCCTTCAATTTTGGCTTGTCCCTGGATGGATGTAATAACAGGCGTAAGTTGTGAAATCAGGTTATACATTTTCCCGAGTGGTTCATCATCTGGCTTATCTGTTGATTCTATTGAGAATGGTGAGAATCCCAGGGCATTATAATGACCGATTGCGTATATTGATTTGGATGCTGCTGTATTGTCAAAACGGTGCTCCGGAATAAATAAGGGATCTCCCTGCCGGGTATATAAATCGCTCCAGTGTTTAAAGTTGCCAAAGTAAATATCCGGCGCAAGAAAATCTATTGACGGTCCGGCTGCCTTCCAGATATCCATTAAATGCGGTAATGGACCTGCACTTGGGTATCCACTTCCAGGTTCCCTGTTTGGCCGGTTCAATGCTGCATTGACATACATTGGTAAAGCATAGATTTTTTTCCCTGCTTCAATAATTTTGTTTGTGTATTTTGAAAAATACCATGCCATGAAAAATTCATCAGTATGAACTCCTTTACCAAAGATTTCTTCCCAGTTCCCGGAAGTTCTGAACCCATTTTTCTCCCATATTAACCTAAACTCGGGAATAAGTTTGGCTTTATTAAGTTTCATATATGAAATTAAATCTGCCGGCACATCTTTTTTAAATAATTCAGTTGCTGCAGGATAATAATCTCTTGCTGTCGGCAGCATGCCGATTTCATTTTCTACTTGGACCATTATAACAGTATGGCTTTTACCATCAAAATCTTTAATGAAATTCATTAATTTTTCAAAAGCGAATAAATCTGCCTCTAAATTATTTTCACTGAAAGGGGTTAATATTTCCTGGCTTCCCAGTTTATCATCTTTTGCTCTTGGAAATTTTTCCTGGTTCAGCTTAATCCAGGCGGGGACATAACAGGACATGCTATTTTTCCAGGATCCGAACCAGAGAAAAACTATTTTTAATTCGTTAATCCGGGCTTCAGTTATTAATTGTTCAATAATAGAAAAGTCAAATCTGCCTTCTTCGCTTTCAATAAGCTCCCAATAAACCGGAACCAAAACAGTATTGAGATTCATGGCTTTTAATTTTGGCCAGACTGGTTGCATATACTGAACAGTTGATGCGGAAGAATTTCCCAGTTCTCCTCCAAGAATGATAAAAGGCTTACCATCCACTATTAATTGTGTTGTATTGCCTTTTTTTCGGAGACAGGGGATCTGATCCTGGCAATTGGCTATGTGGATATTAAATATTACGATAAACAGGATCAGGGATTTTGATAAGATATTCATTCTATTTACTTTTTATTTATGCTAAAATACAACATCTAAATAAACTTAAAATGAATTGCTTTTTGAATTTAAGTTGGAATTATCTTAATTTTCCTCTATAAATCCTGATCGGAGTAAGATCAGATTTTTATTGAGTAAGTGTATAATAAATATTTTATGTAAGTTTAACTAAATATAGCAGAGATAAATCATTCAGGCAAACAAACTATTTTATGACAAAGACAGATTTCAAAGTCTATGGTTATCGATGGGTAATGCTAAGTATCTACATGCTTGTAGTAGCTGTAAATCAGCTCATGTGGATCACTTTTGCACCAATAACAGTCGAGTCGGCACATTATTATGGCGTTTCCGATTTAAATATCGGCATTCTTTCGATGTCATTTATGATTGTCTACCTCGTCGTTTCAATACCGGCATCCTGGATAATAGACACATATGGAATCCGCATTGGTGTAGGAATTGGTGTGGTGCTTACAGGAATATTTGGA
>JBGPAO010000371.1:0-3898 GCA_041480755.1 Bacteroidia bacterium | reverse complement strand
CTCTTTCCACGAGCCGCGACCGCCTCGGCCGCCAACAGGCATGCGAGGATCCCGTCTTTTTCCGGATAGTGGTGGCGTATTGAGAGACCGGCGGATTCTTCACCACCCAGGATAATTTCGTCTCTATTTATCAATTCACCGATATATAGATTATGCGTCCCGAGATCAAATTGCTGCACTACTTTACATTCCAGAAAGGCAACAGTGTCATTCATGATTATTGGGACGCCTGATTCGCCGTATTTTACGTTCATCCCTTCAAACTTGTTTAAATCTTTTCCGCTTTTATAACCAAACCTGCCGAAAATTTCCGGATTTGTTTTTTGATGCAGCACTGAAACTGAAAAATAACCGTATTTCTCAATTAATCCGCTTGTAAAGTTATTTTTATTGCAGCAGGATGCAAACCTGGGGGGTTCTGCTGTTACCTGAAATACAGTATTTGAAATGAATCCATTACCATTTTTGTTGTCACCGGAAGATACAATATATAATCCGTAAGTGACTTTAAACAGAGCTTCAAAATCAATCATGTGGATTAGTTAATTTAAATATTTGAGTGCAATCTTTATCATCAGATTAATTCTTATAATTAAATCGAAGTATAGTCGCTTTTTTGTCCTTCCCCTCATTCGATATAAACATGTCCCCGTTCTCTAAGAAAGTTAATCCTTCTGCCTGGATGAACATTTTATGATTAAGGTGCTCGATATGTTCAATTTTGCCATTCGGGCTAAAAATGAAAATCAAATGGTCATCTGCAGAAATTAAAAAGATTTTTTTTGATACTGGATGAATGCATATCTCAGAAGTCCTGAATTTTAGCACTGGTTCCGGCACCGAGTCGTTTTTATTCTTTTTTGTTTTAAGCTTGACTTTATTATCGAGGGCAAATTTAAGAAGTAAATCGACATCAAAATCGTATGCAGGTTTCCCGGAGAGCGTTTTTGTCGCCAGGTCAAAAGCATATATCGACCTTTTATCTTTATTCTCATCCACTTTCCCGGCTTTTCCCTTGCAGGCAATCAGAAGTCTGTTGTTGTCCTTATCATAACATAATCCTTCATTATCTTTTGCCGGAATACCGGTATCAAAAAAATCCAGGTTAAACTCTTTCGATTCAAAATCCGAAACTTCAAAAAGTTCACCGTCACTACGAAGAATGTACAGTGCTCTATCTACACTTGCTATTCCTTCGTAGTCTCCCTCAATATTAAAATTAAACTGGCCTTTGATTTCATTTTTCAGTATATCATAGATAAACACTATCCCATTTTCATCCTGGATACACGCAACAGAAGTTGAGTCAATAATGGTTAATCCTGATATTTCATGCAAAATATCAGGGAGGATTAGTGTAGCATCCGGCTTGTTCAGATTGTATCCTGTCGCCGGTTCATTATTTACATTATTATTACACCCCAGAAGAATAAAAGTGACAAGAGCTGAAATGCTTAATGCTATATTCACAATGTCCTTAATTTTATTTGTTAAAATTAAGGCATTTATTCCTTGGAACCAATATTTATCTCTTCTCAATTCTTGCAGCCCAGCCTCCGCCATTGGATAGATTTATGGTTAGCTTGTCACCGGATCTGATTTTAATTACTTCTTTCTTATAATCAGTGGCATCACGGTCCGCGTTTATTCCATCCTTAAAGACAACCCCTTCATAGTCGCCTTCCTCAAGAAATGAAAAGTCAAGGATTAATTCTCTTCGGGACCAGTTGGTCATAGCGCTAACATACCAGGTATTATCTTTTTTACGTGCTATTGCGACATATTCAGCAACTTTCCCATCCAAAGGAACCGTCTCATCAAATGAGGTGGGAACTTTAGTGATAAAATCCGTACACTCCTGTTCTTTCATATAAATGGTCGGATTGTCTGACAGCATTTGAAGAGGCACCTCGAATATCACATACATTGCCAGCTGGTGGCAGCGGGTACCTTTGCTCATTGGCATTGAGTTTATTGGCCTGAAGTTGGTCTGGTTCGAATTTCTCATGGCTCCGGGAGTATAGTCCATCGGTCCTGACAGGTTCCTGATATATGGAAGAGTAACATCGTACCGGGGCACATCTTCGTTAGCCCATTTGACGTTTTCCATACCTTTTACTCCTTCCCAGCCCACAACATTGGGATATGTACGCTGCAATCCGGTAGGCTTAAAGATACCATGGTAATCGATAAGCAGGTGATGCTGTGCCGCGAATCTGGCTATTTCATAAACTGAAGCAACAGCAAGCTGGTCATCACGGTCGATAAAATCAATTTTAAATCCTTTTATGCCAAGTTCAGCGAAAAAAGGGAATGCTTTCTCCATCTGCTGCTGCACTGCTTTCCACGAAGCCCATAATATTATTCCGACGTTTTTCTGCTTGCAATATGCCGTTAATTCCTCCAGGTCAATGTCAGGCCTTGTCTTTGTAAGATCCTGTTCTGTTGTCCAGCCCGCGTCAAGTATGATATATGGTATGTTGTTGGCTGAGGCAAAATCAATGTAATACTTATATGTAGGGGTATTTATCCCGGCCTTAAAATCAACATGTGTTATGTTCATATCATTCCACCAGTCCCAGGAAACCTGTCCCGGTTCAATCCACGAAATATCTTCAAGACGGTTGGGTGAAGCCAGTTTTTGTACTATATCACAATTGAGCAGGTCTTTATCCCGCGAAGTAATGACTAATGCACGCCATGGGAAACTGCGTGTACCACCTGTCCTGGCAATATATTCAGCTCTCCTGCTGGGAATAATGTTTATACCTCTTATATATATTTCCAGGGGATAAGGCGCAAAGACACCTTTAAAACCCTGTCCGGTCTGGTTCAGGTCCAGATACATGCCCGGATAGTCTTCAAGATCAACCTCCAGCACTTCGGCTTTTATATTATTGCCAAGGTCGACTAACAGGGGGAGAAAAGCTAAAGAATCCTTGGGGAACTGTGAGATTTTTATTTCCCTGTATAACGCTTCAAAGGAGGAATTGAATATCTTGCCATCCCGGTAATCCCATTGTATCGGTATAAATGCTTTGTAGTCCTCAGGAAAATTGAAATTGGCTTCTTCATTCCGGATGATAATCTCTCCTTTTTTCTTTGTGAAAAAACGATATGCAACTGCATCATTATATACGCGGAAGATAATGCCATAGTCGTTTCCGCAATTTAAAGTCAGCTGGTTGCATAAATCCGAAACGACTTTTCTTCTGTAATTGATTGCATTAAACCTGGTATCTATGCTTTCCTCATCGACAGTTTTAATTTCAGCATTATCACCAAGTATTTCGCCTGTCTCCAGTGTCATTGAAACAGGCGATGGTACAATGATCTGCTTTCCATTAAACCTGACAGACCATTCCAGTTTTGCTCCTGCATCAACTTTTAAAATAATTGCCCCGTCCGGGGATTCTATCTCAAAATGTTTTGTCTTTTGTGCATTAAGTATGGATGAACATAATAAAAATCCAAGTAGCAGTACGGATATTTTTTTCATTGTATTTTATTTTAATATCATTTAAGGCTTTTCTTGTAATCTATGATCTTTAGCAAATCCTTTATTTGTTCCTTCTTATTAAAATCGATTGTCAGAGGATGAAACTTGCCAAAAGATTTATTGCGATTAAAACTTTCCTTAAGATTATTGTCAATATCCAGCGCTGATACACCCTGAAAGTATTTTTCAGAAAAGTAGAAAGTCGTCTTGAAAAATTTGTCCCAGACTGATAACCAGAAAATTGTCTTCTTTTTATAACAAACTTTACATAACCATGCTTTCCCGTCTTTATAAAAATTCCATTCCGGAACCAATCCGTATTTAGCATCCGTTATTATTACCATCATTTCTTCATAAACCGGATAACTGTCTGCTAATATTTTTTCCAGAACTTCCTTG
>JBGPAO010000370.1:0-3935 GCA_041480755.1 Bacteroidia bacterium | reverse complement strand
CCAGGTAAAATTGTCTGGTTTCTTTCAAAGATATGGAGAAAAGTTCCTGGGTCCATTGCTGGTCATTCTGGGATTACTTATGATTGGTGTTTTCAGAATAAATTTCCCTGCTTTCAGGAGATTCACTGAAAAGTTTCAGCAAAAGGAAAGAAACAGATATTGGGATGCTTTATTGCTTGGAATTGTTTTTGCGCTTGCGTTCTGCCCTTACAGCGGGGTATTATATTTCGGTATGCTGATCCCAATGACAATAACAAGTGCTTCCGGTCTGTACCTGCCTGTCGTTTTTGCTGTTGCGACAGGCATTCCCGTTATCATTTTTGCATGGCTTATTGCTTATACTGTCTCAGGAGTTGGAAAGCTTTATAACAAGCTGAAAATCTTTGAATTATGGTTTAGAAGAATAATCGCGGTCTTGTTTATAGGAGTCGGGATCTACTATATTGTAGTTATCTACTTCTAACATTAGAAGATATGGAATAGAGGAATAATGGAATGATGGAATAATGGCAATATTCAAAGAGGTTGATCCTATTTTAGCGATTAACTGTTTCCCAGTATTCAAGCCTTCCAGTATTCCATTATTCCATAACTTAGATATTTAAAAATAAACCTTAACTGTAAGAATTACATAATAATTACGTCAAACGAAATTCTCGAAGTTTATGGAGTGGAAAAAGGAAATAAAAATTCTGTTCTGGATGGTAGCGGTTTTCATATTCGCTTATTTCATGCCATTGGAAGGAGCACGTTTCAAGGAAGCCATTATGGCTATGTTTGATCTGACAAAATGGTATGCCCGGGAACATGTTATTTTATGTCTCATACCGGCATTTTTTATTGCAGGTGTAATTTCAGTATTCATCAGTCAGGCTGCAGTATTGAAATATTTTGGTGCAAAAGCAAAGAAATGGGTTGCCTATACGGTTGCAGCTGTCTCAGGTACAATCCTTGCTGTTTGCAGTTGTACAGTACTACCATTATTTTCGAGCATTCATAAACGTGGTGCGGGATTAGGCCCTGCCATTGCCTTTCTGTATTCAGGACCAGCAATAAATATCCTTGCAATTATCCTTACTGCCAGAATTCTCGGTTTCGAAATTGGACTCGCACGGGTAATTGGAGCTGTTTTTTTTGCAGTGATTATAGGTTTAATTATGTCATTTATTTACAGGAAAGAAGAAAAGCTTAAAAGGGAAGAGCAAATTAATTTCCCCGATATTCCTGAAAAGCGTCCGATGTGGCAGACAGCATTTCATTTTTTTACACTCGTATTAATTCTTGTATTTGCTAACTGGGGAAAGCCCGGAGAAGGGGTTGGCAGCGGAGGCTGGTTCTGGATATGGTCGAATAAATGGCTTATCACATCTGTCTTCGGCATTTTCCTGATGTTTTCGCTGATATATATTTTAAAAATCAAATGGCAGCATGTTCTTATAGTAGCTGTTTTGACAGCTGTTTCTGTTTTATTGACCAGCTTACCAATGGTTACTATGGTTGTCTGTATAGCCGGCATCAGTATTATAACCCTCCTGGATAAAAGAGAACCGGAAAACAGGGAATGGACAATCTCAACCTGGGATTTCGCAAAGCAAATTTTGCCTCTGCTGGTCATCGGTATTTTGATGTCCGGATTTCTGCTTGGTTCCACTCACGATGACACAAAGATAGCAGGTGTGATACCCGCTGACTGGGTAGCAAAACTTGTCGGGGGCAATTCAGTCTTTTCAAATTTTTTTGCTTCAATTGTTGGCGCATTCATGTATTTCGCCACACTCACTGAAGTTCCAATTGTTCAGGGATTGATCGGTGCAGGAATGGGAAAAGGACAAGCTCTGGCTCTTTTACTTGCAGGACCTGCATTATCATTGCCAAGTATGCTTGTAATTCGTGGGATTCTGGGAACACAGAAAACAGTTGTATATGTTTCACTTGTCGTTGTAATGGCTACTATATCAGGTTTGATTTTTGGATCAATTTAAAGGTGATAATTATGCATTTGTATGGTCATGATTGATAAAAAAGTATAATAAAAATTATTATCAGGATGATGCAACCAATCATGAAATCTATCGGGGAGAAATATGGTGACCATGTTAAGGTTGTTTTTTATGATATCTGGACACCTGAAGGAAGTCCCTTTGCTGATCAATATCCAATTAAAGTTATACTTTTAAATGTAACAGTATGAAAACAAAATCATTAGGCTTTATCGGAGCCGGCAGGGTAACAAGGATTCTTCTGCAGGCTTTTAAAAATCGTAAAGTGTCATTTAAAAATATCAGTGCGATTGATACAAATAACGATGTACTTACCAGGCTGGGAAAAAAGTTTCCGGGGGTCACTATCACTTCTGAAGATTTATCGCAGGTTATGAAGAGCGATATTGTGTTTATTGCGTTGCATCCTCCGGTAATAATGGAAATGCTTGAGAAAATCAAACCTTTTTTAAACCAGAAAACCCTTCTGGTATCTCTTGCCCCAAAAATTACCTTAGAAAAGATCAGTCTTAAACTGGATGGTTTTAAAAACATCGCAAGGTTAATCCCAAATGCACCATCTGTTATCAATGAAGGATATAATCCTGTATGCTTTTCAGGTAGACTGTCTTTAGGGGATAAAAAAATACTTATGGAAATTTTTAATGTATTGGGGAAATGCATTGTTGTTGAAGAACCTAAACTGGAAGCCTATGCAATTGTCACCGCCATGTCGCCAACTTATTTCTGGTTCCAGTTCAGTGAATTATCTGAAATCGGAAAGAAGATTGGATTAACTGAGGAAGAATGCCGGACAGGAATTTCGGAAGCCATCAAATCTTCTGTCAACACCTTATTCTCTTCAGGGATGCCAGCAGAAGAAGTAATCGATTTAATTCCCGTAAAACCTATCGCAGATCATGAAGCGGAAATTAAGGCAATCTATAATTCAAAGCTTATTCAACTGTTTGAGAAAATTAAACCGTAAAAATTAAGCGTTATATATGATAAAAATATTTGACGTAATTATACGTTATTAAAAATAAATGACGTATATTTGCGTCATATTAAAAAATACAACGTTCAGACTTTATTAAAAGTCATTAAAAATTATTTTAAAATGGCTTACGCAAAAACCAAGCTTTTTAATAAGCAATTGCAAGACATTGCTGAAATTTTTAAAGCTCTTTCCCATCCGGCCAGGCTGCAGATACTTATTTACCTTGCTGAAATCAAAACCTGTATTACAGGCGACATCTCGGAAGAACTTCCTCTGAGTCGTACAACTGTTAACCAGCATCTGGCTGAACTGAAAAAAGTTGGATTAATAATGGGACATGTCGAAGGTGTAAAAACGAACTATTGTTTGAATCCGGTCGTCCTGAACACGGTGAAAACTATGATTTCGAAATTCATAGATAAAGTTGAATGCTGCACTAAGTCATGTTAAATCTTGCAAAAAACACCAGTTATTATAATTATATATGAAAGTACTAATTCTGTGTACCGGTAATAGTTGCCGGAGCCAGATGGCTGAGGGTTTCCTGAAATCATTCGATGAAAATCTGGAAGTATTTTCTGCAGGCACAAAACCTGCTGTCCGGGTTCATCCCATGGCAATCAAAGTCATGAATGAAGCAGGGATTGATATCAGCAAGAATCATCCAAAAAATGTTGATGAGTTTCTGAATGATAGTTTTGATTATGTAATTACAGTCTGCGATGAGGCAAATGAGGCCTGTCCGTTTTTTTATGGAAAAGTCAGATATCGTTTGCATTTCAGATTTGAGGATCCGGCTGCGGCCACAGGAAGCGAAGAAGAAGTGCTTACTGTATTCAAAAGGGTCAGGGATAAGATAAAAGATGAATTTAATAGATTCTTCAAAAATAACATCGAGCGATCTTAATCCCGGAATCGAGAGTATTAAATAGTGAAAGGGTACAAGGTACAGGGTG
>JBGPAO010000369.1:0-3935 GCA_041480755.1 Bacteroidia bacterium | reverse complement strand
CCTAATTCTCAATTTGGCCAGGGAAGCCAGATTGATGCTTCCGGTTGGTTTTGTGTTCACAAAAGTTTAGATGATGCATATAATAGTAACAGAGATACAATAACCGGTCTGGAACCTAATACTGTTTACCGGTTCACGGTTATTGAATACAATGGAAATGCTGGAGATGAAAAATATCTCCTTTCTTTTTCTGATAATAATCTTATGAATCAAACCACTAGACCTGGTGTAGCAGGCTTTATTGAGACGGTTTATTTTAGTCAACCCCTAGCAACCAGTTTTTCTTACTCCCGCAATATTATCGATGATGGTGGTACGCCAATTGTTTCACATGGAATTTGCTGGGCCACACATCCTCTACCAACAATGGCTGATAGCGTTCATGTTGATGGGTCAGATATCGGTGCTTTTAATACAACTATAAGTCCTCTGAAACCAAACATGACTTATTATTTATGTACTTTTTTAGTTTATACCGATGATACGATCTTTAGCAACCCAATTACGTTAAATACAATAAGCGTCAAGTCATCAATGAACTTCGCATATGACATGTTAATACCTCCACTTTACGGGTGGGGTAAGGATCCTAACAACTGGGTATTTGGCAGCATTGCCGGGGGTGATGCCAATAAGGGGAGTGATATTGCTGATCAACCAGATATAATTGTGATCCAAGAATATCAGGCAACTCCTTACAACTCATATACCATTGACAAATGGAATGCCATGTATGAAGCTGTTGCCCGGTGCAACGATGCAATCGTTGCAGTAAATGACAGTCTCTCACTGGACCCAAATGTCAAAGAATCTAAACTGGCAGAACTTCTGTTTCTAAAGGCTTTTTATTATTTTGAACTGATAAAGGTTTTCGGACCGATGCTGCCATGGATTGATGAGACAACTATACTGCAAAATACCCCTCTTACAAATAATTTTCCCATCTGGAGTCATGTTGAAAATGATTTCCAAAATTCCATAGATGGCCTTCCAGATATTTCTGACTGGGAGGGACATGTGAATATATGGGCTGCCAAGGCTTTTTATGCCAAACTCTTACTTTATGAAAAGAAATTCAATGAAGCTAAGGTTCTTTTCGATGATGTGATCGCAAACGGAAAAACTACAAGTGGAGACAAGTATGCACTGCTTAATCATTTTGATGACAATTTTAATATTCAATACAATAACAGCTCCGAATCGGTGTTTGCCCAACAAGCCTTATTGGACGGGCAAAGTAATATGAAAGCAAATCCAGGCTACTCAATAACCTATCCATGGGGAGGAGGAATTCTTGGAGGATGTTGCGGATTTTTCCAGCCTTCTCAAAGTCTTGTGAATTCATTCAAAGTTGATGAGAATGGCCTACCCTTTTTTGATCCCTCACATAATACTTTTCCTTTTAACTCATCTGACCTGCATAATGATGACGGTATTTACTCTGATCAATTTTTCATACCGGACACCCTAACTCCAATCGATCCACGTTTAGACTGGACAGCAGGCAGGCGTGGAATTCCATATCTCGATTGGGGCATTAATCCGGGGTATGACTGGATTAGAGACCAGCAATATGGTGGGCCATATATCCCAATGAAACATATTTACAGAAAAGCGGATGTTATGGCCGGCCGCACAGGTTATGTGGGTGGTTGGGCTCCTGGGAGTGAACTTAACTATAACCTCATGCGTTTTGCCGATGTTTTGCTTATGGCGGCTGAATGTGAAACTGAAATTAACAATCTGAATGCTGCATTGAGCTATGTCAACCAGGTAAGGATCCGTGCTGGAAATTCACATGTAAAGATTGAAGACCGGGATGCAGCCAACTATCAAATTGGGATTTATCCATTGTTCCCAGATCAGCAATATGCAAGAGAAGCGGTGCGATTCGAGCGCAAACTTGAACTGGCTATGGAGGGACATCGATTCTTCGACCTTGTTAGATGGGGTGATTACTATGCATCTGTAGAATTAAATACGGGATATCTTTCTCATGAGTCAACACACAGAACACAATTTTTCGGTGTCTCCTTTGATACTTGCCAATTATATTTTACAATTCCCCAGGTTGTATACATTGAGCTTCCCAAAATAAAAAAGCTTGGGGATTCACCATTCAGGCTTTATCCATACAATCTTTCAGGCCTTCCTATAAACTTCAGTGTGAGCGATTCGAATGTGATAAAAATGAAGGGTGATACACTATATATCATAGGTTTGGGAACAGCTACAGTCACTGCTTCCCAGTCGGTAAAACCGGGTTGTTTACCTGCCAGTACAGATACGAAAACAATCACGATTATACCAGATGATAATCTTGGCAGAATCGTTGTTGAAGAGGGGAAAATGCAATTATATCCAAATCCAACAACCGGACTGATAACAATATTGCTTCCTGAACTTAACGGGGGAAGTGTCCTTTCAGTGATCGACATCAGCGGTCGCACCGTATATCAGCAAAAATTGTATGTGCACCACACTGAAATGATCAATCTTGATTTGAGTTTTTTGGAACCTGCAACTTATATTATCATAATTAGAAATAAAAATCAAATCAAGCGTAATAAAATTATTATAGAATAGACATTGCTTTTGATACAGCTATTCCAGAGATACCGACAAAGTTTTCTATTCCGTCTCGTCTGCCCCTATATCATTTCCTGCCCCCTGAGGCCGGGCCGTCCCTACCCTATCTACATTTGGGATGTAAGGGAATAATTCAGGCGGAGCTCCACTGTTAATAGCAGGACTGGCCGGACCAATATGTAAATCGTCATCTATAAATGACGGGTCTTCATCAATATCGTGGGTGATCCCTATAAGTGTTCCGACTGCGCCCTTATACTTTCTGAAATTATAGACCAAGTTATAATCGCTGTAAAATGAAAAATCAGCCTGACATTTAACAAAATATGAATATCCATTAGCCAGTAGTATTTTGCCACCGTTTCTAACCGCATATCCGGCAGCTACAACGGATGATGTTTGTGCATCTGGATATTGAACAAAATCATCATCCACCTTAATTTCGTTTCCGGCATTAACATGGTAAAAATTGAAATCATATGTACCCGTTGATTCTGCACTGACAATAAATGCCCAGATGCCTTCAGAGGTTCCGGTCAGATTTTTTGCTGATTCATAAAGAATTGTTGAGTCCAATGAACTGTAATTCAGTTTATTCCAATCCAGATAGTACTGATCCTTTTTGGATGGAGGGAAACAACTTAGTTTGATGTTATCTGGCGCTGAAGTATCGTTAATTCTTTTTAATATCGCATGTACACCATCACCTGGTGAACCGGATAAATAAAATGCATTAACTCTATTTAACTCCTGAATAGTATCGGTGAACTGGACATACCCCTTTTCATTAAAATCCAGATTCCTCGCATCTAAAATATTAATATACAATTTTGTAACAGTATTTGTCAGAATCTTCAGATAATAGGTCCCCTCAGAAAGCATATTTATATAGGAATAGAAAACCTGATCCTGACAGCTGATGTTATCAGTTAATTTTATGCTGTTTTCGGACCATATATTGAAAGTCCCGGAACTGTTCTCGTTGGTTAATATGGTGAAATTAGTGCATTTTCCCTGCGGGATAGCCAATGTGAAATAATAACCAGTTTGTGGTGTAACATCTAATACTGTGAAGGCATTGTAATTAAGAGCATTATATGTTACATTATTCAGGATCAGCTGATAACTGCCATCATCCTCGGTTGCGCTGGATACTAATATTGAATAAATCCCATCCGATGGTAACTTATATATAATTTCGATGTCTTTATTGGTGTAGGAATAGTACTCTATGTTTTTTATAACAATCCGGTCACCATTTACATCCAGAAGTTCAAAAACCCCATTTAACAAGTCAAAATTAGGCTTCGTGCATATTATTGATACCATATCATCTTTCGAGCCTG
>JBGPAO010000368.1:0-3949 GCA_041480755.1 Bacteroidia bacterium | reverse complement strand
TATCATCTAAAAATGGTAAAACTGCAATGGATTTTTCAAGTTCTTTAGTTTCTTTCTTACCTCCAATGATGTCAAATACAAACAAAACCACCACAACAACAGCCACAACCAGGAGAAGTCCGGAAATTAAAAATATCAACCTTTTCTTTGGTTTATGGATTTTATCCGGAACATTATCAGATGCTTTACTTTCATACTTTACCTCATCCGGTTTTGAGTGACTAATGATCTGGGTATCCTTGTATTTTACGTACCATTTAATAATAGTTGCCAGATTTAATAATATTGGTCGTACTTGTTCCGGATCAAATTCTTTTGGATGAGCACCGAATGTGGATAGACTATTCAGGCCTTCCATTGATGCGATTATATGAGAGGGGACCTTTTCTTCATGGCTTAATTTGTCAATGATCCCTTTGAGGGGTTCTGTTTTCCGTGGTCTTTTTAATTCACTTTCACACAGGTCAGTGATAATGATTTCCAAACATCTCCTTGAATAAAGCAAGATAACATTAGCATCATCAAACTTGATTAACTGTTCTAATTCCTTCTCCAATTCAGGAAACCTGCCTTTTATTGAGGTGTATAATGATTCAAGTTCTTTTATTTCAGCAGACCAGATCTGCATGAGGGTAGTATTTAATTCACTTTATGATAAGTTAAAAATAAGTCAATTTTATTCAAATATCAAATAAAGCCACGGCTCAGGCCTTTAACCTTTCTTGCAGTATTTCCATCCTGTTTTCCTGGCTTAATCTCACAGGATTATTTTTATTATCAGTCTGTGCGCAGATCTCCTCAATGTATCGTTCTTCGAGGCCAAATCCCGTCAGGTCCGGCAGTTGGAGATCAGATGTCAGTTCGTAGAGGTAATCAATAAATCCGTCAATATAATAATCGTCAATCTTTCCTTCCGTATCAAGGAAAAATTTACCCAGTTCGGCATATTTTTTAAGTGCATGATTTCCTGAGCTTGCCCGGAGTTCTCGAACATTTACCCTGTTTGTAACCGCCATGAGTGTACCGCATATAAGCCCGTTGGGAATGTTATACCTGCCGCCAATAGTGGAAGCAAATCCGTGAACTGTCCCAAGCCCTGCATTGGCCAGGCATATTCCCGAGTTAAGGGCAGCGTATGACATGTCAGTCCGGGCAGTGATGTCGGCACCGTTCCTTACCGATCTTACAAATGAATTTTTTATAGCCTTCAATCCCAGGCGGGCAAAGGCATCTGTATATTCTGAAGCTTTATCGGAAAAAAAGGCTTCCGTCAGCTGTGTAAAGCAATCCATCCCGCAGGTTACTGTAATTTCGCGAGGACAGTCAAGAGTAAGTTCCGGATCCATTATTGCCATATCGGGTAGGAAATGATCGTGGCGAAGTGATCTTTTAAAACCCCTCGGTCCGACTTCTGAGATAACGGCATTTTTGGTGGCTTCGCTGCCTGTGCCGGAAGTGGTGGGAATGGCAATGAAGGGTATTTTTGTTCCGGGGTGTTCCCGGTGGCCAATTCCTTCGAGGTAATCCCGGACGGAACCCGGGACAGTATGCATTGCGGAAATAGCTTTACCAGCATCCAGCACACTTCCACCCCCGATAGCCACGACCAGTTTTATATCATTTTTTCTGTTATCATCCACCGCTTCATCGATCATGGAGGTAGAAGGTTCCTCTGTTACAGATACATGATAAATAGTAGTATCCTTCTCTTCCAGCAGTTGTAACAGTTCCTTTCCTCTTTCCGATTCAGTGAAAGAGCTCCTGCCGGTTACCAGGACAACTGGACCACCGAATTTCCCTATAAGACCGGGAAGTTCAGTAATGCTGCCATTCCTGAAGCGGATCTCCGGGAGACGTGCAAACCGGAATGAATTTACCATTGAGACCTGTCTTTGGGTTCAATAATAGTATACTTTACCCCTTTCCGTGGTTCGGCCATCCATTCTGCAACCTTATCCCTCCATTCCAGGTAGTGAGGTGTCTTTTTATGAGCTGCAGCGGCCTCCTCCGACTCATAGGCTTCATAGATCATAAACCGGTCAGGATCTTCGATCTCGCAGATCAGGTCAAAGCGCAGGTTGCCGGGTTCCTTCAACGACTTCTTGTGATTGGCGATTGTAGCTTCAATAAAACGGTCGGTTGCTTCCGGTTTTACATGTACATGAACACAAGTAACTATCATAGTTTTATTTTTCGATAAAGTTATGTCATATGTAAAGAAGACCAAAGTCACTCGTACTTCAACCAAATAAACCTGGGATGATAGATCGATGCATCTTTCTGAATGTCCTCCCAGAAATTCAGGGTAATGGTATTGTAACTCACCAGAAGTTTTCCAGGCTGTGACAAATGATAATGGGCTTTGGCATTGTAAGGCAGCAAACCTTTCTCCGCATATTCGGGGCAGGTATAGACTTCATGGATCTCACCAAATGGTCCAACAGGACTTCCTCCTATGCGGACACCCACTTTATCTGATAAACCGAGCACGGTGAAGGTTAACAGGTACCTTCCATCTCCTGTTGGGGTTACACTGAGCTCATTAGACACGGCGTCAGTTATTGGCACCACATCTTCTTTATTATCAGCCCATTCCGAACCATTCCAAAATGTCCATCGATCAAACTTTTCTATGTTCCTCGGACGTGTACGGGCAGCGATCAGCGATTTTTTGCCTTCCATGATGCCATATATGTATATATAGCCATCGGGATCAGGGGCACATGCTTTTTTTGTATTATCGAATATCCCGCTGCCAAAATATACCCTTCCATAATCCGAGTGAACAAATCCCAGTCCTGTTACCATCTGTTCATAGTCGGAGATCCCTTCGGGCGTCGGGTTTTTAATCTTCAGGAGGGCAACATCGGTCTGCTCAAAATCAAACACGTCAGGTCCTGTTTTATGCACGTGATAGGCAAACAGGTATAATGCATTTCCTGATGCATGATTGATAAATCCATCTCCGAGCCAGAAATATTCCCCTTCTTTTGAAGCTTCATTGTCAGGAACAAAATAGGAAGTTGGTTCACCATTATCAAGAGTATTATAAGTAAATGTGATCTTTTCCTTATCGGGTTCGACACCTGTCAACCAGGCGGCTGAATTGTTCACCATGACATTCCCTGGTTTTGGCACATTATTTACCACTTCACCGATATAGGTATCGCTGAAAATAAAGAGTGTTTTCTTATCAGCCACACCCTGTTCCTCTTTACCGTCAAGCGGAATACTGAAAATACCATCTGCCCCAAACCAACCGCTGGTCCTTTCCATCAAGGCAGTCCATTCAGGTGCAGCTTCGGCCGTAAAGCTAAGTGGTTTTTGGGGATCAGAAGGATTGTTTTGACGGACAGCATTCTTGCAACCCGGGATAGCAGCAAGCAAAATGAACAGGGCGAGTAAAGACTGAATTTCTTTCATTTAAAAAAGAACTTAGAACCCAGAACTATATTTCCCCCTGCTCTTCCAGCCATTTCCTGACCCTCTCATGCTCTGCCTGGTATTTTGCTTCCATATTTTGCAGTATCTTTTGAAATCTCTCTTCATTGCGGATGCTGTCAAATAGGGGATCGTGTTTAGCAAGGCTTATCCACCATGTTGTATAAAAATTCATTGTATTAAATTCATCCAGGTATTGATAGGCTTTTGCCTTGTCGCCTAAAAAAGCATAGACACCTGCCAGATCATATTGAGCAGCTTTTCTACTTGCAATATCCCTGATCAGTTTAATACTTTCTGTACCATACTTAATTTGTTCCTGAAAATAGTATTCGGCTTCTTTATATTTGCCCGCCTTCCAAAAAGCATATCCAATACGATGCGAAGTTTGAAGAGGTAAATTGCCTGATTTTTTTAATTGTTCAACTAGTTTTTTAGCATCTATATATGCTTCCTGATCCTGCCATTCAAAACTATAATATTCCAATAAATTTACTGATGAATCAAT
>JBGPAO010000367.1:0-3960 GCA_041480755.1 Bacteroidia bacterium | reverse complement strand
GAAATCCAATATTGATCCGATCGTTTGCACCGATAATTCTCCTGTAAGAAGCTGCACTCATTGATGAGCCACCTGATGCAACTGCTACGCCGACTACTCCGGCTGCTGTTTTACCGATAAAATCTCTTCGTGTGACACTTTTTTTTGCCATAGTATTTTCCTTTCATATATAATTCAGGCACCTCCGAAAACCATAATAATTTATTTTATCCATTCCATATAAAGGTCATATGGCTTTTCTGTTGGTTTCAGGTGTACGACATTCAGTTGCCCGTCTGCTTTTTTGTTTTGATAAGCAATTTTGATTATGGCAAGATCTGTATTGATATTTTCAGTATCTGTGTTTTTGCCATACCCATCTGTAACGCCTGCAATCATAAGCTTTCTTGGTGCCAGGGTGGCTGCAAGGTCAGGAAGATCATAAGCTTTAAGGGCTCCGGGAACGGTGCCGGGTATAAACTTTGGATCATAAAAACGGTTCATGACAATGGACCGGTATGATGAATAAGGTTCTATAAGAGCTATCCGGGTAATCGCTGAATCAAAAGCTGCAGCATGCAATAGTACAGGCGCCATTTCCTTCCTGGCAAAACCATAAACCTCACTTATCCCACTGGTTTTCTTCAATAACCGGGTGAGCCTTACAACATCACCGGCTCGTATTCCGACTATGCTTCTTCCAATTAGCATGGATGCAAACCATACATTATAAGAAACACCCTCAATATATGAATCTCCACGAAAATCACCCGGACCCATTTCACCTGTTCCGATCAGATCAGGAGCAAGCACTGTAAAACCATTCCGGACAAACCATTCCATCTCACCATCAACAAAAGCTTCGGCTGACTTGCCTGAAGGATGCAGATAGATCAGAGCTTTATTGTTTGGCCTGTCCGGTATCATTAACAGGTAGGGAATAATATAATCACCTTCACCTTTTACAAAATACTTCTCAACCACATAAGTTTCCCTTGGAACACATCCGGTAAACACCGGTTCATTAAATACAAATGGCTCCTGATAGCCTGAAAGCTTTTTAGCTGAATTCAGTACTCCGGGAAGATGCTTTGTAAGATCATTTCTGGAAGATTGCAGGTTAGTGACAAGTTTTTCTGTCTCCTTGCTATTCAGACTGAAAACAGTTTCCCCTCCAAAGGATGTTGCAACCTGACCTGTGCTGGTTACCTGCATCTCTTCTTTACTTAAAAATTTAACTTCCTCATCATCTGAATTACCCGGATTATCCAAATATTTTTGGAAAAAGGCATACATTGCTTCTCTGTTCTTTTTGGTTGTCCCATGACGTGGCAAAACATCCTCTGCCGTGCCGAAGTTATCCTCCTTATCATAAGCTTTATATATTCCCGACACTTCTTCTGCTGTTTCCCTGAATCCCTGAATGCTGAAATAGTCTCCGGTAGTAGCAATAATTAATGTTGGTTTTGGTGCCCTTACCAATAAGAGATCAGCATGATCAATACCTCGTACAATCCCATTGAACAGGTTCTGTTCCGCATCCTGAGGTCCGGGAGACTGAAATAACCTTGTGTAGTTCGTAATATAACTTTCGGGGGCAGCGGCAAATATCCTGTCATCAAGTGCAGCGATTTGAGAAGATTGTGTTCCCCCGCCTGAGCGGCCTGTTATCCCAATCCTGGCAGGATCCACCTCTTTACGGGTAAGAAGATAATCAACCGCCCTTATGCCATCCCATATCATATATCGGGCCTGGGAGCTCCCTGTGATAAAAGCCTGGGCACCTGAATAAGAATGACCAATATCCGGATCACCAACGATATCTTTACCTGTCTCCGGATCATAATATTCCAGACGCTCACCCTGGGCAACCGGATCAAATGCAAACACGATAAATCCCTTTCTTACCAGGTTCAGAATCATTTGCTGGTATGTTCCATGATACCCGTCAAGGGTATGTCCGCTACAGTATATCACAACAGGATACTTACTCCCTTTCTTTAGTCCGCCGGGTATGAACATTGAGGATGTAACATAAAATCCCGGTTGGGACTCATATACTATATGCTCAACCCTGAAACTATCCTTATCAATAATCCTTATGATTTTTGCATTTAAAGGAGTTTTTTCAGGGAAAGGGCCCACAATACTCAACAAGGTTTCGCGTATCCATTTCTGCCGTTGTTGCCAATCGGACAATGAGCTCAACTTGTTTATTTCCTCAGCCCGCTGTGCAAGAAGATCATAGGCCTGTCCCGCAAGATAATGATATAGAGAGTTGGGAGCATCGCTGAATTGAATCCAGCTGTTCTCTTTTCCTCCCCCTCCCTGCAAATGTATCACATCAAGCTCATCTATTACATCAGGTTTATTCTGTGCATTTATTTCAATCAAGCCAGAATAAGCGCATGAACTTATCATAACGATCAGAAAAACAAGGACCTTTTTATTCATAATTAAATTCTTCCTGTTATTTACATCCCCCGGACAAAAATGTTTATAAGAGATGTTTCTTAATCAAATCAAACAAACCTATTTTAATATTTTAACTGCATTATCGTGATAAAGTTTTTTCAATATTTCCTTTGACAGTCCGAAACCGTTCAGTGCCCAGTGATATCCGAAAAGGTCGATTTCATAAAAATGTTCATCATTGGATTCCAGTACCCGGAAGGTGATTCTGTACATGGAAGTTGGATAGCTCATATCTGTTCCATACAAAAGTCTGTCCTGATATTTTTCATAAAATGCCTTCATATAACGTGGAATGGTTGCTGACTCGGCATACCGGGCTGAAATATCCGCATAAAGATTTGGATATTTATCAAAGAGAATCCCCAGTTTTGCCATATCATGGTTCAGATTGGCAAAATGGACCGCGATGAAGGTAGTTTTCGGATTATTCTTAACAGCATTTTCAAGTGTCTGAATAAGTGCATCAAAACCGATGATTCCGGGTTTTGTCATATCAATGCGCCATTCCTGTGCATTCATAAGCCCATCATTGGTAGAATCAATTTTTTCATACATCCAGATAGGATCAGCAACATGAATACTTACAGGCATATGCAATTGGGCACATTTATTAAACAGAAGGTTCATCCGTGGATCATCTATATGCATTCCCCAGGCTTTTACAGGATCGTTAAAAAATAGCCCCAGACCTTTATCACCTTCTTCACCAACTCCCCTGGCTCCCATCTTGTAACAACGTTCCAGTTCCTTCACAGCGGCTGGTCCATAACCGGGTTTGTCATAACCGGTGTAATCAAAACCGCACCAGATTTCGAATCGATCGCCATATTTGGCATACAAATTATAGATGGAATCAAATTTGGGACCTGATGTCTGGGTCAAAACAATCGACTTCTCAATACCACAGGCATCCATGTTTTTTAACCATTGTACAATCTCTTCGTCAGTTTTGGCATAATCATGCGCATGTACATCGATTACCGGATAAGCCGCCTTGTCCACATGCGTGACCGGGATTTTGTAAATAGAAACCGGCCGGAAATTTTTCAGCAAAAGGTTATCGGCATTCTGTCCCGATAAAGGGAAGTTAGATATTGAAATGCAGTACAAAATAAAGATTACCAATAATGCTTTTTCTGAGACAATTTTTATTTTCATAGTTTTATCATGTTTGATGAAGCGAGCCTCTGCTAAAGTTTGATAAATATTTTTCGTTTATAGAGAAAATAGCATATGTACCAAACCATAGCAGCTACAACAATTATTGTTATTATGTTTATGGTGATCTCGTTGCTCCAGCTGAAAAGCCTGGATGTAAACGGTTCGGCCATGCGTATAAGTAATCTTTTCCCGCCCAGACTGGAAAAAAGATAGATAAAAATAGGATTCATTCCAACGATTGCAAAGAACAGAGCAAGCTTCCTGAAGTTCATTACATCGATCAGCCAGTATGAAAATGCCATTGCTATTAAACACCATCCGCCACTTACTATAATGAAAGAACTG
>JBGPAO010000366.1:0-3979 GCA_041480755.1 Bacteroidia bacterium | reverse complement strand
CCCGCAGAGAGACCTTAACATTAAAATGTCGGATCCATCTTTGATGAGTAAGTTGAATAAAAGGGAGAAGTCAGTTGAATAGAGTAAGCATTGTCGAAAGTGACATAGATTGGACAAGTCATCCCGACGAGTGAAACGAGGAGGGATCTCTTAATCAATTAAGATTAACTAAAATATAGATTACTTTAATCATGACGAAATCCCTCAGTCGTTATACTCCTTCGGGATGACATCGTTTCTTAGAAGAATTTAGTCCTGGTAGTTTTCAGAATTCAATATTGAGAATTCAGAAATATTTCTATTTCCTGGCGGGTTGGGGCGGATGGCTGTGCACCAAGACGTGTTACTGATATCGCCGACGCTGCTCCGGCAAACCTGACGGCATCGGGTAAAGATTTTCCCTCTGTTAGCGCAACACATAAACTGCCGCAGTAAATATCCCCGGCGGCTGTGGTATCGAGAGCCTTCACCCGGAATGCATCGATCTTTTCCCTGTAATTGCCGGATGCAATATATGAACCTTCCTCCCCAAGTGTAATAATTACTGTCTCGATCCCTTTCTTCAAAAGTGATGCTGCTGCAGCTTCAATATCATTTGATGTCATGACTTTTTTACCAGTCAGGAATTCTGCTTCAACTTCATTTACCACGAGGATGGATAATTTCTCCAGATATTTATCCTCTATTGGTTTTGCAGGAGCCAGGTTCAGTACCACCCTTTTATTCAATCCATGACAGGCGTCAATGATATATTTCAGAGTTTCAGGTAAAATTTCATATTGCAGAAGTATGATATCTGCATTCCGGATTATTCCGGTTATTTTATCAATATGGGATTTACTTAACCTGTAATTAGCTCCCGGTGCAACAGAAATATAATTATTACCCTTCGATCCGATCATTATGAGAGCTGCTCCGGTTGCAACATCCTTTTCTTTGAAAACAAAATCAGTGTCAATTCCGTCCTGTTTAAAGTTTTCGATCATCAGGTCGGCAAACTTATCGTCACCGACACAGCTTACAAATGTCACCTTGCCACCTGCCCTTGCAGCGCCTACAGCCTGGTTGGCTCCTTTCCCTCCAAATACCTGCATAAAAATGCTGTCTGTAACGGTCTCGCCTACTTTAGGCAGTCGTTCCATCTTCATGATGAAATCGACGTTTGAACTTCCGATTACTACAATGTTGTTATTCATTACTTTTTTATTTTGGCCGTATCACAATTGAAGAACGATTTGCCTTATTGTTCCTGGGCTGTATTGTAGCTCAATTTAAATGGAAACGCCGATTATTGCTATGCTTCAATTCTGCCTGACGGCAGGGTTTGGTTGGTAAGCTTGTGTTGTCTGTTTCAAATCAAAACTTTTTGGTAGCTCTACATTTAAATTTCGCTACAACACAGCCCCTCCACAAGGCAAATCATTCTGTTTGTAATACAGCATTTAAATTTCGTTATAACACAGGCCCTCCACGCAGAGAGTTCTTCAGTTGTGATACTGTCCCACTGTTTTATCATACATTCCTCGCAATGATAACCATCATCAATCCTGTGATGAAGAATAAGAACATCAGAAACAGGAGCCAGTTAGTGGATTTGGGGGCTCCTTTGAATTCTTTCCAGATGAAGACTCCCCAGAAGGCAGCTATCATGGTTGCACCCTGTCCGAGGCCATAGGATATTGCTGGTCCGGCCTGTTCGGCTGCGATAAGGCTGAATGACATCCCGATGTTCCAGATAATACCTCCCAGCAGTCCTATAAGATGGATCTTCAGGTTTCCCTTTTTGAAATAATCACCGTATGTTACGGCTTCTCCTTCGACAGGCTTATACATGAAAAATGTGTTCCAGAGAAAATTGGAGATGAAAAGTCCGATTGAGAAAACAAACACAGCCGAATAAGGTGTCATTTTGCCAGGTTCGGGATCTGCAAAGTTCATTGACATTGACGCAGCAACAAACCTGAAAAAGAATCCCATGATGATCCCCGAAAGTATTGAGATCAGGATTCCTTTTGTTGATGAACCTCCTTTTGCGGAAGGAAGTTTCCTGTATGCTATGGCATTAATGATTATCGCTAAAACAATTAGTCCGATCCCCAGGAATAATATCAATGGATCACCTTTAACCTCTGCGATGTAATTGACTATTACTCCTATTACAAGTGCAAGTCCCACTGCCAGCGGGAATGCAACTGCCATGCCTGCAATTGCGGTTGCAGCGACAATAAGCAGGTTCGACAGATTAAAGATCACACCACCCAGGAAAGCTGATCCAAGTGAACGGAAATCTGCCTGCCCAAGATCCTGGAAAAAGCTTCTGCCTCCATCTCCGGCACTTCCCAGGGTAAGACCAAAAATGAGAGCAAGCAGAACTATTCCCAGGGAATAATCCCAGTAATACAACGGGAATGCCCATCCTTTAGGACTCATTTTCAATGTGTTGGCCCACGAGCCCCAGCAGAGCATTGTCACTATACAGAAGATCACCGCAATGGAGTAATTATTAACTATGAACATGGATTTTTGTTTTAATTGAAAAAATGACTAAAATTTAAAATGAGCTAAAATTTGAAATTAATAATACTTCAAATAATTCAATAGTCGCAATAGTATCAAAAGTTACAATTCAGAATTCATAAATATGACCCCGGAAATTCTATTCATTGATTTTTTCCATCGTTTTCCAGAAATCGTCCATCACCGCATCCACATCATAATTTCTGAAAAATATTACTGAGTCCTTAGCCTGAACATCAGTAGTCCAGTCACCGTTAATCAGCCTTGGCCCGTGAATAACGGTATCCTCTGCCCAGTCAGGATTTTTAACTGTAGCCACTGCCGCCATATCGTAGAGCGCTCTTGACTCCTCTTCCACATTTTCCCAAAGATTGACCAGATAATCTCCAAGCCTGTCAAAACTCCCCCCGTGTCGTCCTTCAACCGGTTCAACCAGATTTCCCTGACCACTAAGCCGGTTTGTAATTTCTTTCCTTGTGGTTTTGACTTCTGCTGTTCCCCCGGCAACAGTACATATCCACATTTCAACTCCGCTCTCTATGACAGGATTGACCGCTGATGTATCATTATCCATATTATATTCTCCCGGTCCGGGCCAGTTTGAACCAAGCCATACTACTCTGACTTTCTTTACTATTGAAGGATCTTTTTTAAATGCCAGGGCAATGTTGGTAATCTTACCTATCGGAATCAGGACAAGCTTTTTGCCTTCAGGCATATTCTGTGCCTGCCCTATAATGAATTCCACTGCTTTTTTCCCGTCATATTCCGGGTTATCCAGACTGTCTTTCAGAGAATAATAATTCCCGTTTACTCCGCTGATAACCTTTATTCTTTCATCTGCGCCGCAGAGGTGAACAATCCTCCTGGCTTCTTTCGAATGCTCTTCCACCGGTCCGCCTCCCCAGGTCCGGTTGGTTGTGATGCCCCGGATATCAAACAAATCATTATTATAGATCATATATGCAATCGCATGCTGGTCATCCAGTTCATTGTTGGTATCACTGTCAAGAATAACCGGGATTTTGTCATTGGAACCACAAGAGTTCAACAACAATACCATGAAAAATGAAAATAAAAATTGTCGTACCATTCTTTACTAATTTAAATTGCTCACCGGAATATGCGGTGGCACCCATCCATAGTCTACATAATCCCATTCAATTTCTTCTCCCTTCACCTTTACCAGTAAAAATCCCTCTTCCGGATAGTCCGTGGGTTTATTGTTCCACCATCTTCCGCTGACAGCACCTCCAGTTATGAAATGAACGTCATCATTCACATATATATCTTCCAGAAAATGCAGATGTCCCTGCAAAACCAGTTTCAGATTATATTCCCAGAAAAGAAGCAATACATCGCGTGCGTTATTTATCACAAGGTATGCCGGGGTGGAAGCCAGTGATCCATCCTGGAGCTGAGTCTGGGAGGTAATGAACGGGATATGGACGCTGATTGCAAT
>JBGPAO010000365.1:0-3980 GCA_041480755.1 Bacteroidia bacterium | reverse complement strand
TTCTGCAATAAAATATACAAGTGCTGAGATCGGACCGGCCAATACGAAACCGTATGCTGATGGTGTATCAATATCCGGAACTGCGGCAGTAGGGCAGATCCTGACAGCCACATATAACTACCATGATGTAGATGGAGATTCCCAGGGTGCCACAATTAAACAATGGTACCGGGGTGCTGAACTGATTGCAGGAGCAGGATACCCGGACTATACACTGACCACTGATGACGTTGATAAGATGATCACCTTCAAGGTCACCCCGGTATCAGGAGGATCTGTTTTTCCCAATACAGGGGATCCTGTAACTGCTTCAAAAGGCCCTGTAACTGATCCGTCGGCAACTGATCCTGTTGCCAGGGATCTGTGCATAAACGGAGAACGTGCTGATGGTAAAAAGCTTACCGGTAATTACACCTATGAAGATAAATATAATGAAGAATCTTCCGAATATTTATGGTTAAGCGGAACAACAGTTTTGAAAAATGGGACCGGTGTTTCAAACAAAAGCTATAATCTTGTTGCCGCGGATATTTCGAAGGAAATAACTTTTGCCGTTATCCCGCGTAACAAGAGAGGTATCAAAGGAGATACAACTTTCAGCGCTCCGCTTGCGATTTTTGATATGCCAAGATATGTGTTCAGTGCAAGCGATTCCGTCCAGCTTCTTCAGGCTAAACCAGTCGGCGGTACATTTTCCGGGATAGGTGTTTCCAACGGATACTTTAACCCCAGGGAAGTTGGAGTTGGTTTTTATGATCTGTCATATCTGTTGCCGGTTATTACTCCGACAACGACCTGTGCACAGAAAGCATTTCACGGTTTTGAGGTAAGACCTATTAATATTGCATTTCAATCCATTGATCCATTATTCTGTGACAACAACGGACCTGAAACAATCAGGGTTGTGAAAGTTCCGCAGGGAGTACCATTGATCTCCTATTTCTTAATTAATTATGACCTCAGCCCTTACATTGTATGGGTTAATGATTCGACTGCTACCTTTTACCCCGACCTGATGCCCTCAGGTGATAAGGTGGATAAAATTGTTTATTTCTACTATGATTTATTTACCTATACCTTCGAACTTATTGAACAGGCACTGGTAATAGAGCATGTCGGAAATGTTTCGATACTCAGTCCTGAAGCCGGCTCGTCGTTTTGCTATAATGATCCGCCAGTTTATATAGCGACATCGCATTCAGGCGGTGTATTTACAGGTCCGGTAAATGACGGCAAGATCGATCCCTCACTTATGCCGGGCGGTTATGGGAATGCTAACGTTTCATATACCTATACAAGCCCTCTGGGGTGTGTGCAAAGTGTTTCTGTCCCTATTACGATAAATCCTCTTCCTGTTATAAATTTTGCTCCTTTGGATTCATGCATAAACGATGATACTGATGTTACAAAAATGCTCAACACTACCAATTCTGTTGATAGTGTCTCAGTCTGGGAGTGGATATTTACAGATGCCGGGACAAATGTTCCGCGCTTTGGAAAGGAACCTGCATACCTTTATAAAATAGGAGGTATCCACGAGATCACTCTTACTGCAACGACGGTAATAGGATGTACTTCAACAAAGCTGAAAAGATTTAACTTTTGCAGAAAACCAGTTGCAGATTTTACATGGATGAATGAGTGTTACGCTGCAGGTGACTCCATTCACTTTTCCGATGCTACCGTCAAAACATCATATGTTGTAAGGAAATGGACATTTTTTAATGCCGATGTAGTCATTGATACTGCAACAATCCCAAGGGAAGTATCCTATCCCCATATAGCCCCCGGATATATGCCTGTCAGGCTTCTTGATATAACAGGTTATGCCGGTTGTGACGATTCAATAACCAGGAATGTTTATATACGGGATAAAATTGTTGTGCCTGAAGATGGTTATTTACAGGAATTTAAGAAAGGAGATGGCGGCTGGGTCAAAGGTTATGAGAGCAGGAACTCCTGGACCTTCGGCAAGCCCACCCGCACTGTCATCAATACTGCTCACTCAGGCGATACTGCCTGGTACACGGGGTATGATATTTTAAATCAGAAGGTTGAATCAAGCTCTGTCATATCGCCATGCTTTGATTTTACCAATATTGAGCGTCCAATGATAAGGCTGTGGCTGTGGAAACGGTTCGACAGGAACAGGGACGGCACTGCGCTTCAGTATAAAATCGGTGATGCAGGAAGCTGGGAATATATCGGAGCTCCTGAAGACGGAGGAATAAACTGGTTTAATTCAGCTTCAATCAAAGGCCGTCCGGGAGGCGATTTATTAGGCTGGACCTCACTTAGTGCTCCTGATACTAAATGGTCAGAGTCGCGACATAAGATGGATGAGCTGTCAGGCAAGAAAAATGTCAAATTCAGATTATCTTACGGGTCATTGGGAGACAGTCAGGATAACGAAGGTGTGGCATTTGATGATATATGGATAGGCGAGAGGACAAGAAATGTTCTGCTTGAACACTTCAGCAACAACTCCTCCCCGAAAAGCAGCCAGGTAAAAGCCCTCGTGGATACTGTTGCCCGGGACTATAGCAAAGATGTTATTAATATTCAGTATCATACAAACTTCCCGGGCATCGATTCCTTCTATGTAGATAATCCGGGCGATGCGAATGCAAGGATACTGTATTATGGATTGATTAAAACGCCATATTCATTTATTGATGGCGGGTATAATAACAGTCTGTTTGCAAATGTATACGATTACAATCTGGCTGATCTTGACAGTAATGTTGTCATAAGAAGAAGCCTTGTGAATCCATTCTTCAAAGTTACACTCAATACAGTAATAAGCGGGGGAATTCTGACAGTAAGCGGTCAGCTCACGGCACTTGAAAACATAAGTGCGGATAATATGACCCTGTATCTGGCTGTTACTGAAAAGGAAAACAATGAATACGAAGGAGCCTTGGGAGAGACAAAGTTTTATAATGTATTCCGGAAATTTTTACCCGATGCAGGTGGTATAAATCTTAAAAAGAGCTGGACAAAGGGTGACTCATACACCCTTGGTGAACAGTCGTGGGTGATTCAGAAAATTAAAACCAATGCAGATATTGAAGTGATTGCTTTCCTGCAGAATAACATAACCAAAGAGATATACCAGGCAGCTTCGGAAATTAAGACTGATATCGTCGTTGGTATCGAAAGTATTCCCGGGAGGGAGGGAAATAACTTTGCGATATACCCGAATCCGGCTGTTACCAGATTAACACTGGCCTTCAGGGAGCCTCTGTCGCGTAATGCTGATATAAGGATTTATGACATGAGGGGAGTGGTTGTCTCCACCTGGAAAGCCGAAGCAGGCAAATCAGAGTTCACCATCGATGATACCCGCCTGGGCAAAGGGATCTACCTTGTCAGAGTCTCATCGGGTGGTATTGACCTGGGCTTCAGGAAGCTGGTGGTTGCAGGGCGATAGAATATTATATCATATATAGTTTGCATGGAGAGTGTCTCAAATTGGTAAAAAAACCACCCCGTCACGCATTTGGCGTCATTCCTCCCCTGCAGACTGGCTCCTCCCTAAAATTGCCCACAGGGCAATTTCTTAACGGTCGGCCCCCTTCAAAAGGAGGGGAAATGATAGATTATTAATACCTAAACTTTCTCCTCCTCGTTGGAGGAGAGCCTGCCCCGCCCCGGCGGGGAGTACCCTGACCGACAGGTCAGGGGGAGGTGGTGTTTATTAAAATAGCTCCTTTCAATTTTTTATCTAAATTTGCCCCCTGTCATTTGCACTGAACAAGTACGCATTGATATGTGTTTATCATTATTCAAGATTACAAGATGAAGAATAAAAAAACTCTTTTGATGATACTCGACGGATGGGGTATCGGCGACGGCTCAAAAGCCGATGTGATAGCTTCAACACCCACTCCCAACCTCGACTTTTTAAAGAAAAACTATCCCAACTCACGGCTCCATGCCTGCGGTGAGGATGTGGGACTGCCTGACGGTCAGATGGG
>JBGPAO010000364.1:0-3983 GCA_041480755.1 Bacteroidia bacterium | reverse complement strand
TAATTAAAAGAGCGGGGCTATATCCGATTTATGTTTAAGCGCAAGTGCCGTTTATTGTAACTTTAAGAAATCATTATCAAAAAGTTTCTAAAAACTACCACAGAGTATTTTAAATAAATACCGCTTAAACATAAATCCGACATAGCCCCTGAAACCAACACACTTCCATTTAATTATATTTCTGACACAGCCCCGGATGGGGCTAAAAGTTAATAAAAAGAGCAGGACTGCGGATTATGAAAAAGAAATCCTGCAGTCCTGCTCATAAGGGATTTATCAATTCAGGTTTCTGAATATGACATGGAACAGGAGCAGGCCCAGTCCGCCGAATATAAAAATCATAGATATATAAGCGACAGGGTCGAGCAGCCCGGCGTTGGCCAGGACATTTCCCATAAGCACACCTGCACCGATACCAATAAAAAACAAACCTGTCCGCATGGTCCAGTATTTACCTGATTTTCCATTACTTGCCATGCCGAAAATAGAAGCATCAGCTCCTTTTTCGATTAATGCAAGGCGTTGTTTATGACGGGTAGTAAGATAAAGGTAGAACATGCCAAATACAAGTGCAAAAGCTGCAATCGGAACTAAAACTTCTCCAGCGTTCATAATGTTTAATTTTTAATGATTAATTCGTATTCACAGGATTTGACGCAATATTTTGTTAGCTGGTTACAGAAATGAAAAGAAATATTGAAATTTGGACTGAAAAATAATTTTGTTCCGGATAATGATTCTGACGTAATACTTTGTAACCGGAGGATGATCATCTGCGTCTAATCATTGAAGTTAAAATGGAATATAAAGGGGATAGGCATTATATTAACAGAATTCTCAAAGGGGAATCCGATGCATATGCTTTCCTCGTTAATAAATATAAATCAATGGCATATTCGCTGGCGCTGAAGCTGGTCAAAAACAGGGAGGATGCTGAAGAAATTGCACAGGATGCCTTTATCAAGGCATACCAGTCACTGGGCCAGTTCAAAGGCAGCTCGAAGTTCTCAACATGGTTGTACAGGATAGTGTATAATACTTCCATTTCAAAGCTTAGGAGGACCAGTGCTGAGGTTGTCAGCCTGGAAGATTCAGCAGTCGGGGAGAAGGAATCTTCCGAAGTTATGGATGCATATTACAGAATTCAGGATCAGGAACGGAAAAAATTTCTGGATCTGGTACTTGAAAAGCTGGAGCCAGATGAAAATTTTCTGGTAACTTTGTATTATTATGATGAAAAAGATCTGGATGAAATATCACAGATCACAGGTCTGACCAGGAATAATGTCAAGGTAAAGATATTCCGGGCCAGGCAGAAAATGTCAGGGATACTGAAAAAGTACCTGAAAGATGAATTAATCGGAATCTTATGAAAAAGCAGAAAAGAATACAGGATGAATTGATGAAAGATCTTTTCAGTCATTATGAAATATCTGAACCATCTGCTTCTTTTGATGAGCGGGTGATGTACCGTGTATCGGTTGAGAAAAAATATAATCCTGAGATTTACCGTCCGGTGATCAGCCGTCCAGCATGGATCGCAATTATTGTTCTTTGTCTGGCTTTTGTATTTTTGGCGTTCTATTTTGGTAATGGTGGTGTCGGATATCTCGATAAGGTATTCAGCTTCAAATTAAATCTGGATTATTCCGGAGTCGAAATATCAGGATTTATGCAGAAAATTTTAGACCTATTTTCTTCCACAAGTTCTATCGTCATTTATGTTATAGCCGGTATGCTGGGGATGACAGTTGTTTTAATTGGAGAACAATTTTTACAGCACCGGTCGCTCTCCCGAAAGTAATTTATCATTGTCAGTTTCTGCTTCAGAAAGTCTGGGAAGGATTAGTAAATTTTCAGGAATTCAATAAACGGCCATTTCAGCTTAAAAATGAATTATTTATTTATTTTTTATAGCTTTATGGACTGTTAAATATTTCAGAATCAAACAAGGTGAGCCTATACTCAGTTGACGAGATCATTACAGGCATCAAGTCACGAGACAATACTGTTTTACAATTCATATACAAGGAATTTTATCCTACAATACATCATTTTATCCTTTCGAATAACGGTAGCGGGGATGATGCCAAGGATATTTTTCAGGAATCAATTATTGTCATTTACAGGAAGCTGAAAGATGAGGAACATTTCTTCCTGAACAGCAGTTTCAAGACGTTTATATATTCTATTGCCAGACATCTGTGGCTCAAGCATTTAAGGACGCTTAAATATGAAGAGCAGAAGATCATTGATCATCACAAATACGTTGAACTGAAGGAGGAGCCATTTAAGATTGAGAATGAAGATTTAAGGATGAGTCTTTATCAGAAATATTTCAGGCAATTACCAGAGGATTGCCAGAAGATACTTACTCTGACTGCCCGTGACGTGCCTCAGAAAGAGATTGCCAATATGCTGGGTTTTTCAAGTGAGAATTATATAAAGAAGCGCAAGCATTATTGCAAGGAATTTCTTATATGTAAAATAAAAGAGGATCCGTTATACGAGGATCTGTTTGATGAGCAATAAGATCAGCCATACATAGTATCCTGTCGCAGCTCACCATTGTTTTTATTCCTTTTTGACCGTACCCTGTAGTACCAGAAAGCTCCTGCGCCTGCCGAAACAGCAAGGAAAGCGGCAATTATGATCAGGAGATACTTTGTGTGTGAGGGATATAGAGGGCTTGAATCGCCTATAGCCACATAGGTTGACCAGAAGAATGGATGTGCTTTAAGCTGGTCAGCTTTCCTGAGGAATTCAAGTTTTGCGTCACGTAGTGATGATGTTTTGGTTTTCCCTTTTTTCAGTGACTTGTAAAAATCTTTCATAAGGCGGGCACCTGATTTATCAGATACTTCCCAGAGAGTCATAACGATACTGGGGCAGCCGGCGTACATAAATCCGCGGGCCAGGCTCATCACACCTTCGCCTTTCTGTATTTTCCCATAGCCGGTTTTGCAGGAGCTGAGCACTGCAAGCCTGGCATTGTACTTCATATTATATATTTCATAAGTATTAAGGAATCCATCCTCAAAGCTATCCACGTTTTGTGTGAAAGCAAGTTTGGAATACATAGGATTCTCGTTGTCAACGATGGTATGCATGGCCAGGTGGAGGATATCATAATTGCCAGCGAGCTTCTTAAAATTATATTCCGTGGCCTCCTTATCCATGTACAGATCGCTTTTAATCAGGCGGGAGATCATTTTCACTTCATCTCTTACTCCGGGGATTGGGATAAGTTTATCGCGATATACATCCAGGTATGACAAATCAGGGATATTTTGTGAGAGCAGGTCGGAGTATTCAGGTGCAAAAGCCAGAAGATTGCCTGTTGGTTTGGATGTCCTGCGCTGATCTTCAAAGTGCAAAGTAGCAGAGTAGGAGTACCCGATGTCATAATCCCTGATCAGGTACGGAAGGTTACGGTAATCAGGTTCTTCATTCACAACGGGGCTTGTAAGCAATGCTTCGAACGGAAGGTATGATAGAGCTCCGTCGGGGATTATTATCAGTGATTTACCACGGATCATTTCTTCGCAAGGCTGAATAAGTACCTTATACAATTCATATGCTGCCGTGGTATAATTCTGGTAAGATTTGTGCACACCTGATGAGAAATTTGTGCGGGAAAGATCGAGGGTAAGGGTTTGGAGGTGGTTGTAAAAAGATGAATCAATTGTAGATGACACTACTTTATAGTTATCACTATTAATTGAAAAGCAATAAACAATAGTATCTGAAAGACAATATTCGATCAAGTTTTCGTCTTTATTAATTTTGTTTTGTATTTCATTAATGGATTTAACAGTTACATCATATTTTAAATTATAAGTTTATTAAGTTAAAACATTTTGTAAAGAATCCCGACAATTACCATAGGAAAATGCTGAGATTATTCATGAGTGTCTTGAAAATAATTAAATAATACAGAGACTTATTATTGACAACGAAAACTGTAAAGAATCCCGACAATT
>JBGPAO010000363.1:0-4028 GCA_041480755.1 Bacteroidia bacterium | reverse complement strand
TCGGATTTCACTACCATTTTGCACCGGATACAAACCATATTTTTGATATAGATTTTCAATTAATTTGAACTTTGGTGTAATCAGGAATTCAAATTCAAAAATATAATTTTTTTTAGATATAAGACTATCATAGAACTCTTTAATTTGGAAAAAATCGATATATTTTAATCTTATAAAAAAGCTTTATGACGTTCTTTATATGCTCTAAAAATGACTGCTTACTCTGGTCCGGACAACACTGTGCCTGAATTCGCACCCCGGTTGATGCTTTCTGCGACATCTGTGACGCTGGCAGATTCTGCACTAATCTGTGAATTATGTAATTAATATATACAATTTTGTAACATTCCATCAAGAAATAACCCCCATTTTTGCTGTTGATTATAAAGTTCCTGATGGAAAACAAGGAACAACGAAAGGTAATATTTAACATAATAAAAAAACTATGAAATTTTTAATTGGATTAATTACAGCAATTTTGATTACTAGCGTTGCAAGTGCACAACATGGCAATACACCTCCAGGGCACGTAAACATTGGACTTAAAGGTGGATTAAATTTATACAACATCCACAATGACGACAATACCAAGTATGACTCAAGATTAGGGTATCATTTTGGCTTACTTGGTCATATCCATTTCAACAACCATTTTGCAATTCAGCCTGAAATAGTATATTCCGACCAGGGTACAAAACCCAGGAATCTGGATTATATTAATGTACCTGTTCTGTTTCAATATATGTTCGACTTTGGATTCAGATTACAGGCTGGCCCTCAGGTAGGTTTTCTGATTATGGCAGACAATAAAGCTGATTTAAAACCCATTGACTTTGGTTTAAGTGCTGGTATGAGCTATGTATTTCCGCCAACGGGTTTTGGTGTTGATGCAAGATATAATCTTGGATTAAGCAATATAAATAAAAACAGTGCTGTAAATTCAACCAACAGGGGATTTCAATTCGGCATATTTTACATTTTCAAGTATAACAATAAATAGTTCCCTTTGAAAAATGTGCGGAAATAAAAAACCCAATTATCTATATTTTAGATAATTGGGTTTTTTATATGTCGGGGTGTATCATGAGGAGCTCAGCGAAGAATAATCCACATATCACAATCCAAACCTGTAAGAAAACTTAATCAAAAAAACATCATGCGGTTGAATGTTAAACATATCATTCACATCCTGTTTGATATTAAATATTCCATTTGGATCATATCCGGATCGTCCCTGTGACCAGACAATATAAAGGGTAGATCCGGGGACAAATTCCCATCGGGCAATCAGGTTTGACTTGAATTCTTTAAAATTAAAATCAGGATTATAAAATGAGTAGTTTAAACCATCTTCATCCGTGATATCATACATTCTATTTGTTTCATTCCATACAATTTCATCGGATGTAAAGGTGTGAAAGCGATCAGCATATTGCTCGGCATGAGGATCAGTGATCTTCTTGAACTCGCTGTACTTTCCAACTGAAATAAAGGGTTGTCCCCAGTATTGTAAAGTCAGGTTTGGAGTTATACTTAAATTCAACCGCAGGGAAATCATTATGGTATTCTGTCTGATGGTTCCAAATAAATACTGATTGTCTGGTTCATGGAAAATGGTTGTGATATACTGAAGATCTCTGTCTGACAGGTTGAAATTGGAACTCAGTGAAGCGCTGAGTGCGTCAATCGGCCTGTAAGACAAGAATATACCATAGTTCTGGTTTCTGCTGTTTTTTTTACTTCCCCAGCTTTGATTAGTATTGATAGCATAATTAATTTTTTTCCGTTTATCAGACTCGATGTTCAGAAAAGTGATAACATTGGCGGGAGAAAGCATGGAAGGCCCGCCGCGCAGGGCTACATTTGACAAGCCGCTAAGTGAGAGATTGGCACCAGCACTTATAGACCAGTAATTCCTGAATTCAGTGTTTAAATTAAAATTCAATCCCTTATAATTCAGGTTCCCCCCAAAATCAAAAACACTCCATTGACTTAGATTCATATCCAGTTCCCTGAAAATGCTGAAAGGTTCCCATAAATAGTAACCAACCCAGAATGACTGATTAATCTGGTCTGCAGTAGAGATGAAACCAATATCATTGAGTTCAAGGCCTGGAGATTTCCACGAAAGATTTCCTGAATATCTAAAATGTCCGGTCGCAAATTTTCCAATTCCAAAAGTGCCGCCAAAACCTGACAGGGTCGTCCTATTTGAATCCAGTCTTGCATAGTCATTATCAGGTCTCTGAAAATACCGCGCTGATGATTCCTGGGTCCGGATCAGAGCTTCCTGTGAACCACTGACCAGGCTAAAATAAGTTTTGGCCATGATACTATAGGTTCTTTCCTTCCAGCTATGCCTGAAATCTAATCCTCCCGTATAGGCAGATGTATGTAAAAAGTTTAGGCTTGAATCTTCGATTTGTCTATTCGTAGAAGTAAATACCCCGCCCAGAAATGTATTTCCTTTATTAAAATCCTGTTGTACCCTTGCGATGGCATAATTAGTGAGTGGCTCAACGGTTTCAAAACTTCTTTCACCCTCTTTGTCAATTTCAGCTTTTTCTTTTGCAGTTACGCTTTCAAGGATACCAACAGACAGGCCATTTTTCGTCTTACCTGTTAATTTGGCAGCTCCAAGAATGGATGTGCTTTGTGGCATATCTGTAAATTCACCTTCTTCAGTATCGGGATTTAACTGTGGATTACGACCAATACGACGTGAATAGAAAAGATTTTCAGGTACTACGTAATCACCGCCATAGAACAGCAACGGGGAATTGAATATATTTTTACCTTCAATAAAAAAAGGTCTTTTTTCTTCAAAAAATACCTCATATGCGGTCAGGTTTACCTGGGATGGATCAGCCTCAACCTGTCCAAAGTCGGGATTCAGAGTGAAATCAATGATCATGTTATTGGTTATACCGATCTTTCCATCGACCCCGGCATTAAACCTGTTCAGTTTCCCTGTTGCAAATGGATTCCCTTCCTCTTTTTCAAACCGTTCTGTACTGGCCACAATATAAGGAGCTATTTCAATTTGTTTTTTTGGTGAAATGTCCGTAATACCATCCAATTCACCAAATTGATTAACCCACCCGGGAGCATCCCGTGGAACCGGTTGCCAGACAGAAACTTCCTGCTTTCGGAATAGAAACCGGATAACCTGTAATCCCCAGACCTGTTTTTCCTCTTTATCAAAACGTAATTGGCTGAGGGGTATTTTCATCTCTGCATTCCATCCATCTGCATCGATGGATGTTTTTACAAACCATATCGGATCCCATGTAAAATCTACAGTCTCACCGTCATTTGAATAAATTGCGTCCGCCTTGACTCCTGATGAACTCACCGTAAAAGTAAAAGCGGTTCTTTGATCATAGTAAGAGTCAAGTTGAATACTTACGAAGTCACCTTCGATATCATCCTTTCGTGTTAATCGTCTTTCAAGGCTATCAGGATCGGTATCAAAAGCCCAGATAGCCACATAAATATTGTCGTTGTCGTACAGTATTTTAAATCCCGTTTCCTGCGATGGTTCTTCGCCTTCATATGGTTCATGCTGAATAAAATTATTAATCCATGCCAGGTAAAGCCATTCCTTATCATCTAATTTTCCGTCAATAACAGGAGCCTCGGACCTCACTCTGTAGGCATTGCATACTTTTTTACCGTATAAAATGGGTTGGCATAATCCCTGTAATGAAAAACAAACCAGAGAAAAAATAATTGTAAAACGTAGCATAGGTCCTGAAATGAAAATCAGCTAAGAGTGGAATATAAATACTGCATCTAATATAAACAGATTTTCCAATTTCAGTGTATTCCAATTTTATAAAAGGTTAAATAGGATTATTCGCCCCGAGTACTCAGGGCGAATGATCCACCATAGAGTCGATTTAAAAGAAAAAGCCTTTCATTCGCTGAGCTCATGCCAGTCTATTTTGAGTTTATTCGGACGAATTAGATTATTTTATCTCTATCCGCTTAAACTACCCATATTTATCCTTCCTGCTTTCTCATTT
>JBGPAO010000362.1:0-4035 GCA_041480755.1 Bacteroidia bacterium | reverse complement strand
CCTAACTACCCAGTTAAACAGAAAATGAAATCACATAGATTGATTTCATTAACCTCATCGATGAATGAGGAAAATGAAACAGAGCCTCCGGAGCAAAGCTTACCTTCTGGAGGTGTTTCCACAAAGAAAATAGAAATAAGAAGGTTAACTTCTGGTATCCTTGTCAGCACCAGGTCCAGGGAGTTTATGAAATCCTATTTTAAAAATGTCAGCACTTTTGAGTGGAATGATTGGAGATGGCAGTTAAGAAATAGTTTTTCTTCGTTGAGAGAGCTTGGTGAATTTTTAAAATTATCCGATGAGGAAATGTTTTACGTTATTGGCAGACAGAAACCGCCTCTGAGGATAACTCCCTATTATGCCAGTCTGATTGATCCCAACAATCCGGCTCAGCCAATACGGCGTACAATGGTACCTGTGCATAATGAGCTTTTAACTACTCCTGAAGAGAAGGTTGATCCTCTGGGAGAAGGTCATCAGAGCCCCATTCCACAGCTTGTCCATCGTTATCCCGACAGGGTGTTATTCCTGGCCACCGGAGTTTGTGCAGCATATTGCCGGTATTGTACCCGTTCACATCTGGTTTCAAAAAGAGAAAAGTGCCATGCCAGGATTTCCGAGTGGGATGCGGCTATTGATTACATAAGACAGCATAGGGAGGTCCGCGACGTATTAATATCCGGCGGAGATCCACTGACTATGTCTGATAACCGGATTGAATACCTGCTCTCAAGGCTGAGAAAAATAGAGCATGTCGAAATAATCAGGATTGGTACAAAAGTGCCGGTTGTCCTTCCACAAAGGATCACTCCATCTCTGGTTGAGATATTGAAGAAATATCACCCATTATTTATGAGTATTCATTTTACCCATCCGGATGAAATTACTCCCGAGACAGCATATGCCTGCAAAAAACTTGCTGATGCTGGAATTCCTCTGGGTAGTCAGACCGTCCTGTTAAAGGGTATTAATGATAATGTGGAAACTTTTACAAAGCTTACACATGAGCTGCTCAAAATAAGGGTGAGGCCTTATTATCTTTATCAATGTGATCTGATACCTGGATCTTCACACTTCAGAACACCGGTTTCTAAAGGTCTTGAAATTATAAAAGGTTTGAGAGGATTCACTTCCGGTTATGCTATACCGCATTTTGTGATAGATGCTCCCGGAGGAGGCGGAAAAATTCCGCTCCTGCCTGAATATTTAGCCGGCAAGGATGAATATGGATATATATTGGTTAATTATGAGGGGAAAACCTATCGATATCCTGATCCAACCGCGTGATCTGGACCATTAAGAATAGTTCTATAAACCAAATCCCCGGAAATAATCTACGGAATTTTTTCAGGGGATTTTTTTATATTATTAATTTTAAAAAAAAATAAAAAATGGTTATCGGACTTACTTACGATTTACGTGACGAATATCTTAAAATGGGTTATGGAGAAGAGGAAACCGGCGAGTTTGACCGGATTGATACTGTCGAATCCATTGAAGGCGCATTACATAGCCTTGGATATGAAACCGACCGTATCGGGCATATTAAAAACCTGGTTAACCGGCTGAGCAAAGGTGACCGCTGGGACCTCGTTTTCAATATTGCTGAAGGCATGTATGGTTCCGGCAGGGAAGCCCAGGTTCCGGCTTTGCTGGATGCATACCAGATCCCTTATGTGTTTTCCGGACCGCTGGTGCTGGCTGTGACGCTGGACAAAGCATGGACAAAAGAGATTGTCAGAAATGCAGGTGTACCGACACCCGATTATTTCCTGGTGCATAAACCTGAAGATATTAATAAAATAAAACTTCCTTTTCCGCTTTTTGCCAAACCTCTAGCCGAGGGTACCGGAAAAGGTATTAATTCTGATTCAGTAATAAGGAATAAGCCGCAGCTGGAAAAACTCTGTCGCTATCTGCTTGAGACATACAAACAACCTGTGATTGTTGAACGTTACCTGAGTGGACGCGAATTTACCGCAGGAATTGTTGGTACAGAAGATCAGGCAAGATGTGTCGGTGTTATGGAGATAATACTCAAGGCAAATGCCGAAGAGAACGTATACTCATACGTCAATAAGGAGGAGTGTGAGGAACGAATTATTTATTCTCTTACCGATCCTGCTGCTGTAGAAGCATGTTCCTCACTTGCCCTGAAAGTCTGGAATGCAATCAGGGGAGAAGACGGGGGAAGAGTTGATATTCGTTTTGATGACAATGGAGAAGCAAATTTCCTGGAAGTAAATCCCCTTGCAGGGATTCACCCTGAACATTCAGATCTTCCAATACTGTCAAAACTAAATGGGATCAGCTATATGGAACTTATGAAAATGATCATGGATTCTGCTGTAAAAAAGGTCAGGCAAATAAAATATGAAAAAAGTACTGATACTTATAAATAAAATTTCGGACCACCCGTCAGAAGATGAACTGGATGTCCTGGTTCAGGCAGAAGCTGTCGAAAAGTCCCTGCACGAGCTCGGATATGAAATCCGGCGGGAATTCTTTGACATTGATCTCAGAAATATCATATCCATCCTTAAGCAAGATCCTCCTGACCTGGTTTTTAATCTCGTAGAAACAGTTGATAAAAAGGGAGAGCTGATACACTTTCCTCCTTCCCTGCTTGAAAGTTATAATGTGCTTTTCACGGGTTCAGGTTCATTTGCCCTGATGCTGACAACAAATAAAATAAGAACAAAAAAGATCCTTAAAGCTAACGGCTTGCCGACACCCGAATGGTTTGTTCATAATCATAAGGGCAAACCTGATAAACGAAAGAAGTATATCATTAAACCTGCCTGGGAGGATGGTTCAGCAGGAATTACAGATAGTTCGATTATTACAGGAGATCAGGTTGACCTGGAGAAACTATCCCGTGAGATGAAGATGAAAAGTATATTCATTGAAGAATATATCCATGGCCGGGAATTTAACATGTCAGTCATTTCTGGTAAAGATGGCCCGGAAGTAATGCCGGTAGCTGAAATGCAATACCTTGATTTTCCGGCTGACAAGCCAAGGATCCTCAATTATGCCTCCAAATGGGACTCAGATTCATTTGAATATTCACATACGATCCGCACTTTCGAGATTCCTGAAAGTGACCGGGACCTTTCATTATCACTGACGAATATCACCAGGCGCTGCTGGGATTTATTTGAACTCAGAGGATATGCCAGGGTTGATTTCAGGGTGGATGAGAATAAAAGGCCTTATATCCTTGAAATTAATACCAATCCCTGTCTTTCTCCTGATTCAGGTTTTCCGACCGCTTGCTTTAAAGCCGGTCTCAGTTACACAGAAATGATTAACCGCATAATTCAAGATGCACATATATGAATAAACCAGAATTTACTCTCAGGTCAGTCCCCGGGCTAAAAGATCCAGCCCGTATAAAAGAAATAGTAAGTTCCACCGGATTTTTCCGGGAAGATGAGATCCGCGTTGCCGTTGAACTGGTGGAAGAATGGCTTGCCAAAGGAGAAGCAAGCGGGTATGAATTCCTCTTTGCCGAGGTGGCTGGAGAGACTGTTGCCTATAGCTGTTATGGACTGATCCCCTGTACACTTCACAGCTATGATCTCTATTGGATCGCTACTCACAAAGATTTCATGAACAAGGGCATTGGCCGGGCACTGCTCAGGGAAACCGAAAAAGCAATACAGAGAGCCGGTGGGATCGGGATATATGTCGAGACATCATCCAAATGTCAGTATGCCCCAACAAGGGCTTTTTACGAAAACAACAATTATATTCTCAAGGCCAGGTATGAAGATTTTTATGACAGAGGGGATGATAAATGCGTGTACATAAAAAGAGTATAAACTTCTGAATGACTCTCCCCTTTTTTGTTTCGGGGCTGTATTGTAGCTCAATTTAAATGGAAACGCCGATTGCTGCATTGCTTTAATTCTCCCATTCGGCAGGGTTTGATGGTAAGCCTGTGTTATTCATATTTATTCAAAAATTTCTGGTAGCTCAGCATTTAAATTTCGCTACAACACAGCCCCTACACGGGAGAGTCATTCTGTT
>JBGPAO010000361.1:0-4038 GCA_041480755.1 Bacteroidia bacterium | reverse complement strand
GGATCAATCAATATGATCAGAGTATTGCCTGTATTGAAATTCCGGTTCTGGTAAAATATAATTTTAATACCGGCAGCTCCTTCAGGCCTTATCTTCAGGGAGGGATATCAGGCAGGTTCTCACTGAATGACGTTGATAAATCAGAGGATTTCGGAAAAAGCTGGTACACGAAAGCAACCGATTCTGAATATATACTTGCAACTTTTTTAACTGATATCGAAAATATTGGATTAGTTGTGGGTGGGGGAGTTGGTTATAACCTGAAAAGTTCAAGCATCCGCCTGGATCTCAGGTATATTCACAATTTCAAAAGCTCCGGCCGCGCTTCAAAATTTGATGACATATCAGGATACGATGATATCCCGAGTACTGAAGAATTTTCTTATACCAATGATATAAACCTGATAAATCTGAAAAATATGCAGGTTTCTCTGGGTTATTTCTATAATCTGAAATACAGGGTCTTCTAAATTCAGAATTCTGAATTTAGAATTCTGAATTTAGCTCTATGCTTCAATAATCTATGTTAATATTCAACCAATCTTCAAGAGTCTCTATAACCATATCTTTTTCATCCAGGTTTGCGATCCTGACCGAATGATCCGCTCCCGGCTGTATTATTCGAATTGCATTTGTGCCACTGACTGGTTCAAACATCGCAGCCGACCACGGATCGACTCCACCATAAATATAAATGATATTATTCCCTTCAGATTTCAGCCAATCTGTGATATCTTCGATCGGTAAAGGATTGTATGTTGTTGAAATGTTTTCTGTAAGATAGAATTCAGCACCGGGATTGGTAGCATTTAAAAGCAGATCACTGATATGTTCTGTCGCATATGCAGGGTATCCTGTCTCAGTTAAAGCCTGGTAAACATATGGTTCATAAAAATCCACGTAAGCTACAGTTGCATCAATATCATCCGGCCAGAATCTTTTGTGAAATAATACAGTCTGACCGCTTTTACTGGCTCCGGAACTTATCCATGGCCCTTTATAAATATCTTTCAGGAGGCTTACAATATGATGATGATCCGCTGCTGCCTGCTCAATTGTCAGATATTCCCGGTTAACAGGATCTGGTCTGGCACCTTGGAAAAAACGGTGTGTTACCGTAAGAAGATTACACTGTAAAATTCCGGATAATTCCTGCCCGGATCTTGAAATGACTGCATATCCGGAAGGCCCGAATACCATTGGTAGTGATTCATCTGCTTTAGAAACGGATCTATTCCTAAGATCCTTTATAGTAATTTTAATTATTTCGGGATTAGCGTTTTTCAAAAATTAACTCTTTCTCCCCGTTATCTTTAGCTTTATAAATCTTATCTCCATCAATTAAAATACCGCTTGCAATATTCTTATAATGATCCACATCCAGACGAATTATTTTCCCCTCATAATCTGTTGAAATATCACTCACAATTGTATGTCCGACAATAAACCTGTCGACATTATAGGCTTCCATTATCTTATCGACCGAATTTGCAGATATTTTGGCATAATCTTTTTCCTCAGTGACAAATCCCCTGTACCATAAAACACCGTAATCAAATAGTACCAGGCTGGCATCACTGGTTATTCTATCCTGTGGATCGGATAAAGCGGTCCTTGCTATCTTGTTAATTCTTTGAATAGAGTAGTTCTTTTTTAGTAACTGGTCACTGATTCCGGCATGAACAAATAAATTCATTCCGATTTTTTCGACAACATTTTTTGTTCTAAGCCAGGCGCCAAATTCAGTCTGATCAGTATAAAATGCATCCAGATCAGTCTTTAATTTATAGGCCAGGATTTTGTATCTGAGGTCAACGAAGCGGTAATCATCAAGCAAATTCATCTCTTCATGATTCCCCAGCAAATAATGAACCTTGCCACCGGCAGCCTGTGCTTCCTGCTCGAGTTTATAAATAAGCCACAGGACCTGGGTTACGTACTTGCCCCTGTCAACAAAGTCTCCAACCAATACGAGATGTCCATCGCTAAAAGACCAGTTATAATCTTCATCAATAATTTTATTATTCTTCAATGAATTGACAAGGTCAAAAAAATTACCTTCAATGTCAGACATAGCAAATATCTTATCAACCTTTTTGAAAATTGACTGGGATTCTATCACCGGCTTTCTTAGCTTGACCTTGAAAGCAATGCCCGATGGAGTTTGCACTGTTACCTCAGCAGGTGGTACCTTAAATGTATCCACGAAAATCTCATTCTGGTTATTTACGGTAACTACTCTGGTAATATTCATCAAGGTGTCATAAAAAATATATGGTCCGTCGGCTCCTCCAATAATTTCGACTGTCGCACCGGATTTCTCCAGAAGATCAGCTGAATTTTTGTTGCCTTCTTCAATGGCGGCTATGAGAGCTGATCTGCCGCCTATTTGGCGGTTAATATCTGCTCCATGAGCTATCAGAAGATTCAGGATATCAGTGTTAAATCTGGCACTTATCATCAATGGAGTCTGTTTATTACTTTCCTTTTCTATGTCAACATTGATGGTTAGAAGATACTCCACCAGGTCAATCCGCCCTGCTAAAATAGAATAGTTTAGAATGGTATAACCATTTGAAAGAGTAAGATTTATATCATCCAGCAATTCTGTATTCTTTTTGAATGTCTCCAGGTCGCCCGATTCAATAGTCAGGATTAACTCTGATTGACCCTGAGAGTAAGAGCAAAATGGTACAGTGATCAGAATCAGTAATATGATAAGAGGTCTCTTAAAAATATGCATATAGTTTGAAATGAAAGAACAATAAAAGTAATCAGAAACTTTAATTTATTGATCACAATTTATAAGTTTGGAAACGTGCTTTTCTTAAATTTGTTTAGTTGATTTTCAAAATTATTATTCAATGAAAAATATTCCTGTGCTTCATGTAACCGAAAAAACTCTTGCTGAAGCATATGAGGCTGCACTGGTAAAATTGTACGGCGAAGGCACCCGTTTTAAAACCCAGTATGATAAACCGGGAGATCCTTTAAGTATTGATTGTACCATGAATATCACAATACTTGAACCCGAAAGCGATCCGATGATACATCAGGCTTTTCAGGGAGGAATTGATGACCTCAGGGAATATGTGCTCGAATTAAAAGGATTTAAGGACCACTGGGTAAAGAATATGAATGATCCGAAAGATACGAGATGGGAATATACATATCATGGTCGACTAAAAAAATATGGTTCCTGGAAAGAGTTGGTTGAAGAATCAGGTCAGAAAGTCAGAAAGGATGTTGGGCTTGATATTGACCAGATAGAGCATGTTATTCAAAAACTGGTGGACCAGCCCTTTACACGCCAGGCACAAATGATCACATGGATGCCGAATGTAGATCCATCAGTGTATGACCCTCCGTGCTTGCAGTCACTATGGTACAGGATAATGGAAGATGAGAAAGGTATTTACTGGTTAAACTGCAATATCAGGTTTCGTAGTAATGATGCATGGGGAGCCAGCTTTATGAATATGTTCGGTTTTATCAACTTTAACAGGGAGATAATTGCGGACGAGGTTGCCAGGAGATCAGGAAAAGAGGTAAAACTCGGAAGGTTGAACTGGCAGGCTGATTCTTACCATATTTACGGAAAAGACATTCAACAGGCAAAAGAACTTCTCTTTGATCGCAGGGATCAAATGCCATTTGAAAACAGGATCTTTAACTTCAATGATGATTTCATCAGGCAGATGTACAATGAGGCAGAACCACGCATCCTCGAAAAAATAAAAAAATACGACGAAAATCGCATCGGGTAATTTTAGCTCTTAGCTCTCCATGCCCCCTGCTCCCTGCTCTATGCTCCTAAAAAACTTCTCAATTCCCGGATAAGTTTCGGAAAGATGATTGTAAAGGATAATATCCAGATCTGTGCAGCCGCTGATCAAGGCGGAAAGTTCGAAATCCGCATGACTATTATACAGGCATAATATTGGTTTGCCGGCTTCGACTGCCCTTCCTATTTCATAACCTACCCCGAGGCTTGGAGTAGAAACCTCAGCAATAACAACATCAGCCTGTAATAACCAG
>JBGPAO010000360.1:0-4060 GCA_041480755.1 Bacteroidia bacterium | reverse complement strand
TTACTGTTTACTCACCTGCGAATATTCCGGCCGAGCGCAGGGTAAGGGAAACATTCCCGATTCGTAACTATGTGTTTTTCGATTTAGGATCAACTGAGATACCGGATCGTTATGTGTTAATCACGAAAGATCAGGTGAAAGACTTTAGAGAAGACCGGCTGGAAGTGTTTACTCCTAAACACCTGTCAGGTCGTTCACAACGACAGATGACTGTCTATTATAACGTTCTGAACATCCTCGGTGACCGTATGGTGAGAAATCCTTCGGCAATTGTCAGGTTGACCGGAGCGTCAATGGAAGGCGTGGAAGACGGAATGGCAATGGCAGAATCGGTTAAGCGATACCTTGTAAGTGTATTTGGAATTGATGCTTCGAGGATCAATACCGAAGGCAGGATTAAACCTAGAATCCCATCTGAACAGCCGGGTGGCACACTCGAGCTTGACCTCCTTCGTGAGGGAGACCGCAGAGTATCTATCTGGAGCGAATCACCAGCTATACTGATGGAGTACCAGACTGGTCCGGAGGATGCACCCCTGACACCGGTGGAAATCATTGCCATGCAGACAGCACCGCTTGACAGCTATGTTTCTTTCAATGTTGAGGGAGCAAAAGAAGCGTTCTCGTCATGGTCGTTGGAAATAAGGGATGAAAAAGGAACAGTGCAGAAATTCGGACCTTATACACAGGAGAAGGTGAGTATCCCGGGTAAATCCATTTTGGGTACCCGGCCCGCAGGCGACTTTAAGGTGACCATGATAGGTCAGACGAAGAGCGGTAAGACGGTAAAAAAGGAAACTCCCGTACACATGTCGCTTTGGACCCCGTCCGAAAGAGAAGAAGGGATGAGATACAGCATAATTTTTGAATTCAATGAATCCCAGGCCATCACTATTTACGAAAAGTACCTCACTGATATTGTAACACCAAAGATTCCTAAAGGCGGAACAGTTATAATTCATGGCCATACCGATATTATCGGAGATGAAGCCCACAACCTGGAATTGTCATTGGCCAGGGCTAATGAGGTCAGGAGCATTATTGAAAATGCACTGTCAAAGGCCGGCAGAAGCGATGTTAAATTTGAAGTATACGGATTTGGTGAGGATCAAGACTTATCACCGTTTGAAAACAAATTACCGGAGGAACGGTTTTATAACCGGACCGTTATAATTGATATTATTCCCGCTAAGTAATTTTTCTAATCAATTATATTCGCTTTGTATAAAAACAGAGGTCTCCATCACGGCCTCTGTTTTTATTATACCACAATTAATCTATATAGATCGCTCAAACACAAAAGACGCTTCATGCTTGAAATGTATGAATAATATAACATATTTATATAGTTATGTAACACATATTGTAATTAAGGTATCTAACTTTATCCTGATGTGAAAATTCATTCCAAATAAAACAAATCAAAATGAAAAAAACTATTCATTTCATTGCATTCTTATCCTTAATTCTCGCCTTGGTATTTACGTCATGCGGGCCAAGTAAAAAATTAATGGTTTCTGAAGCCAAAGTTGATAAGCTGCAAAAAGACAGCGCCAATACACATAGTCAACTGAATGAGTGTAACGTACGGGTAAAAAATCTTAATGACGATAAAACATCCTTGCAGATGGAATATGATTTAGTTCTGAATGACTTGAAGGTTCTTACTGCCGAATCAAAATTGACTATTGCCGAACAGGCGAAGCGATTAAGAAATCTTCAAAGTGTGATCGTATCACAAAGGGATGTAATGACCAATCTTAAAAATTCAATAGCTGATGCGTTGATTAATTATAAAACTGATGAGTTGTACGTTTACATTAAAGACGGAAACGTTTATGTTTCGCTCGAAGAAAAATTGCTTTTCAAATCGGGTAGCGATGTGGTTGATCCTAAAGGAAAAGAAGCACTCAAATCTCTTGCCCAGGTGCTTAACAACACAAAAGACATTACTGTGATGATTGAAGGCCATACGGATAATGTCCCAATTAAAACCAAATTATTTGAAGACAATTGGGATCTCAGCACAGCAAGAGCCACATCCATTGTACGTATTTTGACAAAAGATTTTGGTTTTGATCCGAATCGTATTACAGCATCAGGCAGAGGCCAATTTCACCCCGTAAAAACGAATGAAACAGACGAAGGACGTGCCGCCAACCGCAGAACTGAGATCATCTTATCTCCTGACTTGAAAGAAATTTATGAACTATTGAATCAATAAGATTGAAGATTGATCTTACTGTTTTTTATATTAATTATTAGGCTTTTTCCTAATGATTAATATTGGTTCAGGTACCTTTTAAAAGATATAAGGATAAATATGTGAATTATATAACATATTCCTGAGATTGTGTAATGCTTTCCGGAATAAAGAGGCATACCTTTATTCTGTGATAATTCATTCACAATTTAAAATTGACTAAATGAAACTAAAAAAAATGCTACCAATCATAGCAATGCTATTGGTTGTATTATTTGCCGGTTGTGAAAAAGATGATGATACCGGCGGACGTCCAACGGTGACTTCAACAGACCCGCTCAATAATGAATCAGGTGTTGCACGCAACAAGGTAGTTGAATTAACATTCAGTGAGGCAATGGATCCCTTAACGATAAACACTTCGACATTTACCCTAAAACAAGGGACAACGGCAGTTTCTGGCGCGGTGGCTTATTCCGGAACAACAGCAACGTTTACACCGTTAAATACATTGGCAGCCATGACTACTTATACTGCCACGATAACTACCGGGGCAAAAAACTCAGCTGGCAATGCACTTGCATCTAAAACTGTATGGAGCTTTACAACCGGTGGTACCACATCAAGTCTGGAAGCGGTAGCTCTTGGGGCTACAGGAGATCTTGGGGCTGCAGGCAATTACGTAATTCTGGCTAAAACAGCAATCAATAACATTCCGACTTCTGCTGTTACCGGAAATTTGGGACTGAGTCCAGCTGCTACATCTTATATTACAGGATTTGCCTTAACAAACGAAACCGGATATGCGACCTCAGTACAAGTGACCGGGAAAATATATGCAGCCGACATGGCGGATCCGACTCCCATTAACCTGACTACGGCCGTCAACAAAATGATTACTGCTTACAACGATGCAGCCGGACGTCCTTCCCCTGATTTCTCTGAACTGGGTACTGGAAATATTGGTGGGAAAACTCTTGCACCAGGACTCTATAAATGGACGAGCACTGTTACATTGCCATCCGATGTTATCATTTCTGGCAGCGCGAGCGATGTATGGATCTTCCAGATTGCAGGAGACCTTACTATGAGCTCTGCGGTTAATGTTACGCTGAGTGGAGGTGCTCAAGCTAAGAACATTTTCTGGCAGGTAGCCGGTCAGGCGACCCTAGGGACAACTTCTCACTTTGAAGGAATTATATTGTCCATGACAGGTATTACTTTTCAAACAGGTGCATCCTTGAATGGCAGGGCCCTGGCACAGACAGCTGTCGTTCTCGACGGTAATATTATTACACAACCATAATAGATTAAAGGGAATCAAAATCCTGGAAGAAGCTGCCTCCAGCAAGGGCAGCTTCTTTTTAATAATTAAAACAAATCAAAATGAAAAAAATCTACTTTCGGTAATGTGAACGGTGTTATGCACGATGGTGATGGCGCAAGCGCGCAGTGTGCAGCTGATTTACTGATTGCCTACAATCAGTTGAACAGTGCCGTTCCAGCATTTTTTCCTGCACCTTTGCTTGGAAACGGGGACACCCTTATTGCAGGTGTGTACTCTATTTCTAGTGCAACAACACTGAACTTAGACCTTACTTTGGATGCAGAAGGAGATCCTAATGCTGTATTTATTTTTCAAATCCAGGGGCCTCTTTCTACAAACGCCAATTCAAAGATCAAATTGATTAATGGAGCTCTTGCATGTAATGTGTTTTGGAAAGTGGAAGGATTGGTAAGCATGGCTTCAGGAACTTTCATGAGGGGAACTGTAATCGCTAACAATGCGGCAATTGAAATGAACACTGGCGACACGCTTGAAGGAAGAGCACTTTCTACTACCGGTGCCATTACTGT
>JBGPAO010000359.1:0-4061 GCA_041480755.1 Bacteroidia bacterium | reverse complement strand
ATAACAAATATTAAGTTATTTGCTTATTGTACTTTTCCCGTAAGGCTATAATTAATAAACCTGTTAAAAGGGTACATTAATTTATACATCCTGGCAGCATAGTCAATGATATTTGTTGTAAACAGGTTCTGACAGGAGAATTCCTTATATATGTTGTAATCTTTATACTTCAGAATATCAATATGCGGGAAATCTGCAGGATATCCTGAAGGCGGGTTTACAAGCTTTTCTCCGTAGATTTTATCAAAATGTTTTGAAAACTCTTTATCATTAAGAATCAAAAGAAATTCATCAATATTCTCATAGATTTCTTTTCTTAGCTTTTTCAGAGAATCAGGTAAAGGGTGCCATATTCCGCCTGCAAGGAAACATTCATCGGGCTCTATATGAAAATAATATCCTGCCAGCCCCATTTTTTTACCTCCCGGAACAATATATGCTCCAAAATTTGTTTTGTATGGTGACTTATCTTTGGAAAAACGGACATCACGAAATATCCTGAAAATGCAATCTCTGGGTTTAAGCAAGCCGGTTGGAGGATCGAATTTACTGATCTCAGCAATCAATGCAGAGACAAATTGCTCAAAATTAATTTTTGCTTCGAGGTACCAGTTATTATTCGCCTGAAACCATTCACGGTTATTATTTTGTTTAAGCGCGACAAGGAAATCGAAAGTGTGTTTCTTAATCATAGAGAAAAAATTATGTGATTACTTGAGTTTAAAACATAGCGACTAAAATTAATTAAAGAATAAATATCTTATTTATTTGTTTCAGGTTTAATTTAATTTTGCTGATACAGAATTAATTGAATGAAATATGAAGAAAATTGCAATTATTGTCGCTGGAGGAACCGGAACCCGTATGAAGGGAAAGACACCTAAACAGTTCATTGAAATTAATGGCAAACCTGTTATTATATATTCTTTTGAGGCATTTTATAAGTATGATAATTCAATAAAATTCATACTTGCATTGAATCCCGATTATTTTTCATTGTGGGAAAAAATAGTAAAAAAATATCCGGATTTTACCAAACATGCAGTCGTAAAAGGAGGAAAAACACGCTTTCATTCGGTTCAGAATGCTATCAAAGTTGTTGAAGATGAAACTCTCGTAGCAATTCATGATGCAGTAAGACCACTGGTAAGCGTTGAAACTATTGCCCGATGTTTTAAAACCGCAGAAACAAATGGCTGTGCAGTTCCATGCCTGGAAATTTGTGAATCTGTAAGAGAAATTACATCAACTGGAAACAGACCGGTTGATCGAAAAAAAATCCGAACCATACAGACACCCCAGGTTTTCAGGTCGGATATTCTAAAAAAAGCCTATAAGCAAAGATACAGTATGAAATTCACAGACGATGCAACTGTTGTGGAAAATGCAGGATACAGGGTTACTCTTACAGAAGGGAACAGGCAAAATATTAAAATCACAACAAAAGAAGATCTGATCCTGACAGAAACAATTTTGACTCAGCTAGCTAAAATCAATTAATCTTTCTGGTTATTAAACAGATAATTATATCAAAATCAAGATTTAAAACCCCTTATTGCTCCTTAACGGTCTGGTTGATTTCTCCTCCAAGAGTAGCATCTTTTATCAGGAACTCCGGCTCTCCTATAAATCCTATGAAGCCTTTGGTAGTAGCCTTTGCATATAGGTTTTCAGATACCGCAATTTTTGCTTTTCCGCCTGAATTTGAAAACACTTTTGCTACCTTTGAGTCCAGATTATACCCGGAAAAAGTAGCTCCGGTTCCAACCTTAATATCAATAACTGTTGCCTCCCCTTCCACAGTTATGACGCTTCCTTCTGCCAGAGCTGCATTAAGGGTATCAGCATGAACAATTAATCTTGCCTCTCCGCCGCCACCCATTGCAAAAGTAATTTTATCCAGATAAAGTTCTTCTTCAGACCATATAACTGCGCGTCCGGTAGTTGATATTCCCGTAAGCTCATTATAATAAACCTTTGCCTTAATGACTGCATTTTTATGAATACCGAACTTTGTCCTCAGTTTTAATGTTTTATCCACTATTTGGGCTACGACCTGATCAGGCTCAATATTCATAAGATTCCATTCAATACCGCATGATTTATCGAGAATAAGTTCAGCATCTATTCTGCTTGAAACTTCAATTTTATTAAAACACGTCAGATCAGTCTTTTGTCCTGACATTGAATTACATATACTTAATACAAAGAAAAGGATAAAAATAGAGGCTAAAGGTTTCATTTTTTCTGGCGTTTAATGTTATTTTAAGGTAACGTATAAATGAACAAAATATTGAAATTAGATATTTGATTTTTTCAAGTGATTAGCTGATCTTTTCGGCCTGCCCCTGTCAATTTCATTTCCGGCAGCTTTCCAGCCATTAAATCCAACCTCAAGAATGTAAATATTTTTAAATCCTTTTTCAGCAAGCGATCTGCCTGCAGACTTACTTCTGAAATTTGTGGCACAGTATAGAAAAAGTGACTGTTCCAGATCCATAGTATCCGTATAAGCAAACAGAATATTATGATTTTCAGCATTTATTGCATGAGGGATTCTGCCTTTTTTAAATTCCATCCAGGTGCGGACATCAAAGAGAGTATGATTTTCATGCATTTTCATCTGAATAATAAATTTTTCAATGTCAACAACTTTAATTACTGAATCATTTTCATTCTGTGCCTGAGTTATCTGGATAAGAATAAAGAAAGTACAGAAGGTGACTAAATATCTGGTTCTCATGTCAAATTAATAATAAACATTTAGCATTAAAATAACCGATAATCCTCCAGGTCCGGGATAAAAGTATATAAATATTTAAGATGGGAGCAATAAATGATTTTTTCAGACTGATATTCCCTGTAACCTGTGCAGCATGCGGTGAAGTCCTGATGAAAAATGAAAGAGTTATTTGCGTATCATGCAATTATCATCTGCCAAGAACCAATTTCCATTTTGATGAGTATAATCCTGTTGCCGCAATATTCTGGGGAAGAGTCAGAATTGAGAATGCAACAGCTTTTTATTTTTTCAATAAGGGGAGCAGGTTCAGGCATCTGGTCCATGAATTAAAATACAATGGCCGAAAAGATATTGGTTTAGAACTAGGAAGAATTTTTGGTCATGAAATTATAGCCTCTGAGGGTTTCAGTCATGTCGACATGGTAGTGCCGGTACCTTTGCACAGAAAAAAACAAAAAAAACGAGGATTTAATCAGAGTGAATGTATTGCCAGTGGTATTTCGGAAGCTATCGGGAAACCTCTTGACACCTCATCAATTATAAGGTCTGTTCATTCATCCACACAGACAAGAAAAAGCCGTTATGACAGGTGGCTGAATGTTGAAGGGATTTTCAGAGTTATAAATCCGATAATACTCGCAGGAAAGCATATTCTTCTGGTTGATGACGTCGTTACAACAGGAGCTACTCTTGAAGCATGTGCAACGGCAATCCTGAAGGTTGAAGGAACAAAGGTAAGTGTGGCGGTGCTGGGGATGGCCTAAGAAGGGTACAAGGTGCAGGGTACAAGGGTACAAGGTGCAGGGTACAAGGTACAGGGTACAAGGTGCAAGGTACAGGGTACAAGGTGCAAGGTACAGGGTACAAGGTACAAGGTACAAGGTACAAGGTTACAAGAGCAAATTAAATTAATTCAGTATTAATAAATTTTTAAAAATGAGTAGTTATAAGGATTTAGTGATTTTTCAGATGGCGTATAAGTTAGCTATTCTGGTACACCAATTTACAAGGAAGCTACCTGATTTTGAAAAATATGAGATTGGAAGCCAGGTGAGAAGATCTTCAATAAGCGTAAAAGATACTATAGTTGAAGGATATGGTAGAAGAAAATATAAGGCAGAATATATAAAATATCTGACTTATGCCCATGCATCTTGCGACGAAGCTACCTCTCAATTAGAAACTATTTATGAATTATATCCTGGATTTCAAGAAATTAGTGAATTGATAAAAGAGTATTATGATTTAGGACGAAAGATAAACTCATACATCACATATGTAGAAAAAAACTGGATGACAAGGAGGTATTCCTGAAAGT
>JBGPAO010000358.1:0-4068 GCA_041480755.1 Bacteroidia bacterium | reverse complement strand
GTTGGGGAATTCATCCCGACTGAATTATTCAGGAATGGATGACAGGATTTTCTGTTCTTTCTCGGTAAGGTCCCTGGTCTGGGTTATTTCCTTTAATATGGCAGATGTGGTTCGGATATCCCGGGAAAAACCTTCACGATCTCCCAATTTGCTATTTATTCTTGCCCTGACATAATAACAGCTGTATTCTTTCGGATAGAATGTTATAACCTGGTTCAGGTCCTCCAGTGCCTTTTGCAGGTCGCCCGTTTGCTCGTATGCCAGGCTTCTGTCATAAAGATATTTCTTCCTTTCGGGAAAATTGTCAATGATCTTCGTATATGAAGCTATCGCCTTCTGCCATTGCTTCTGAGCAACGTAATACTGCCCCAGTTCCGTTAATATAGAATAAACTGGCGGCCAGGTTTTCATATAGTTCTCATACTCCCTTTGTTCGCCTTGAAGATCACCCATTTCTTCCATTATTTCAGCGCGGGAAAGCAACAAGGGAGCGTTCTGAGGATTGTTCCTGATATCTTCACTGATCAGTGTAATGGCCTGATCCTGATCTCTCTTTTCCATTTCAGGCATGGAAGCAATCCAGTAGTATTTACTGCGGGCCCGGTAAGTTTGATAATTCTCAGGCTCAGCCATTACCGCCCTGTCAAAATCCGCCTCGGCAGCCGGATAGTCTTTTTTATTTAACATCAGGTTTCCACGGGAAATATATAAATCAGCAATATCCTGATCTCCTTCAATCAATCCATCCATTATTTCAATGGCTCTTTCCGGCTCCTTGTTCTTATTATATAGAAGAGCCAGATGCGTCTGATGCGTAATATTGGGATTCAACTTCATTAACTTCCTGATATACTCTATTGCCATATCAAACTTCCCCGACTCTTCATAGATGTTTGCCATCAATTGATTTCCCTCATAGTCATTCGAATTTAGCTTCAAGACATGTGCGGCATCCTGAAAAGCACCATTGAAATCTGTTTCCTTCAATCGCAGGTTGCCACGTTTAAGGTACAATGATTTGTCCCCCGGATTTTGCCGGATCATTGTGTCTGCCAGCGCCCTGGCAATTTTTCGGTCGCGCAGGTCATCTGTTGACCCGGTATTCCCTAATATAAATCTTATGCTTATTCTTTCAATATAAGCATCGAGGTAGGTACTGTCCGCCTCAAGCACAGCTTCAACATATTTCAAAGCGTCCAAATATCTCTTTTGATACCTACTGGTTCCAGCCAGTCGTGTGAAATACATGGCATGGTTAGAAAAATCATCCACCATTTTGTTTAAGACAGAAGCATTGACAGGTAAGAATTCAGGTATGTTGGCAGCCCTGGATTCAAAGGCAAGGTTTTCAAGAAAAACAGGAGGGGAATCATTCCCGTTCTTATCGATATGAGTAAGATACAACTGGGTATATGGACCCCTCTCCTTGGAGGAGAAAACCAGCCATCTGCCATTTGGAGACCAGGAATGCCATGAATTCATATTCCCGGTATTGCAGTTCATTAGCCGCGGTTCCCCTCTGTCGGCCGGCATAATATACAGTTTGCTGTCAGGCTGCAACAGCATGTAGTTCTCGGCCTGACAAAACACCACCCAGTTGCCATCGGGGGAATACCTGGCAAAGTAGTTACTTTTATCATTCAGGGAAGCACCGGGAACAGGAACGGCTTTACCCCCCCTGCCATCGTTGAACGGAATGCGGTACAGGTCAAATTTGAAATCCTGTTCCCTGGTAACGAATTCTTTCACACTTTCCAGGTCAAGTATAACTCCCTCAGAGGTTTCAATTCGCGAAGATGTATAACGATCGGCCCGGGTAAACATCACTTCACGGCTATCCGGTGACCAGTTGGGATTACTTTGAACATAGGCCGGATCAGAAGCACCCGGAAGCTCATGAAACTTCTTTTCCTTACTGTCATAATATACAAGGATCCCTTTGATGGGAAAGAAAAGCTGCGAGTATTCCAGGTTATCTACCGGGACGAAAACGGAACGATCCTTAACAGTGGATAGCACGTATTTACTGTTGGGCGAAACCTGAGACAGCAATCCGTAAGTCGCATCCCCGTCATCTCTCTTGTAATCACTCCACGTTATTATTTTATCAAAAGAAAGGCGAATAGTATCCTTTGAAGGAACAATGATGTATGATCCTTTGTCATTGGCATAATCAATGTCCATGGCAATAAGCCCGGCCTTAGAAAATGAATGGCAGTTGGCACAAACAGGGATATTGTCCAGAACCTTCTCAGGTTTTCCCCCGTCAATACGACCTGTATACCATTCTATCTCATCTACATGATGGATTGTATACCCGAATGGAAGAGGCACAACCCTGTAGAATATTGAAGCCCCCACCGAATCAGTTGAAAATGAAAATGAAATACTGCCCGATGACCAGTCACAGCGAAAGCCGGTCCTGTGCTCTCCAATAATGGTAAAGAGAACGGGGCTGGTTGCTGATTCGGCCTTGATATTCTGCCAGATCGCAGAATCGGGTCTCCACACTGCCGATTCCGTGGTTTCACGAAACAATTCTTCTCCATTTTGAGTTGTGAGACGGATATGCCATTTTGCCACTGAATCCAGTGAATCATTCCAATGGAATTGAGGGGATGGAAATTCAGGAGGGAAAATGGTACCTTCTCTGGGATACTCAATAGTCAGACCTGACAGCGGGAATTGACCTTTGTAAACGGCTTCGAACTTATCGTCAATTTTATCGTTTCTGCAAGTGCATGTAAATAATAATATGAGTGCAATGATCCATAAACCTGTTAAATGATAGTAAGTCTGAAAGCCCTGGGCTGAAGTTTTTTTCGGCATGGACTATTTATGATTTAACATGATTAGCCAATATAAGCATTTTATTCTGATAGCTCGCTTCAATCATCTATTATGATTTAGAGGATTATGATAAATCTATAGGATATTTCTTAAAGGCAGATCTAACATATCCGAAAATTAAATCTGCCAATTATTAATACCACATCGGTAGGGCATATGCTAAAAACTTTCAATTAGATGAAGCAGAAAAGATCTTCCGGGAATATGAAAAACTCTCTCCAGAAGATGGTAGAGCTTTCCGAAATTGGGCTATGTTTTACGCTCTTCAAAATGAAAAGGACAAAGCAATTTTTTATCTTCAAAAAGCCATATTGCTGGATATCAGATAGTTATTAACAATGAATTGTTAAGTATTTATCCCCAAATTTGACGAAGAACCAAAGCCACTGGTTTTTCCATGCTCCCTGCTTCCACACTCACCTAAACTGAGAACTGAGAACCTTGTCCCGATGAATATCGGGACCCAACTGAGAACTACAAAGCCCAAAAACTATAAGGTTTTTGGGCTTTGTGGAGCTGGGCGGAGTCGAACCGCCGTCCAAACAGGAAACCAGTACGGTTTCTACATGCTTATCCTGTTATTAATTGTCGGAATTAAACTGGCAACAGGCAGTCTATTTAACTCTTAGTCCCCTGAGAATTTGCCATGGCCCCGGGACAGGGCGTCCGGCTATCCCGGTTTAAACGGTACCCCTTATGCAGAACCTAATCGGGAGGAACATCCTGCGGGATATCTCGTTCCCGACCAGCCTAGGGCCAGGAATTAAGCTGTCCTGATATACATCAGGATTAAGCAGCGAGAGCGTAATTAAATTCGCCAGTTATTGTTTGTCATCCGAGATTTACGAGCCAGATCACGACGCTCGGCATGCTTGCATACCCATTTAACCCGCTGTCAAAACCATTCAGCCCCTTTGAAGAGTTTACAAGTCTACGAATCTAAAAGTTCTCAAGTCTCTGCAAAATTACAAAATTTGTACCAATTATAATGACGTGTGAAATTGGTACCGGCAAATAAGTGATGGCTCAACAATAATTATGTTTATGAATAAATATGTTAATGAAGTTGTTAATTATAAATTGCAGATTTATTTTTGCCTAAATAGACTATTTCTAAAGTAATATTATAACCCCCTTTAAGAACAATTTATCAATAGGAACTTACGTGTAATTAATATCTTTACAAAAAAAATATTTATTATGCACCTGAAAGGCATG
>JBGPAO010000357.1:0-4073 GCA_041480755.1 Bacteroidia bacterium | reverse complement strand
TATGCTTAATAAACAGCTGAAAAATAATCCGGAAATCAAGGAAATAATCATTCATACAGGACAACATTATGACAAGAATATGTCAAAAGATTTTTTTGATGAACTTGATATTCCTGAACCTGATTATTACCTCGGTGTTGTTTCAGATACACAGGGAAAACAAACTGCGATAATGATTGAAAGAATTGAAAAAGTTCTTTCAGAAGAGAAACCTGATTGGGTCCTTGTTTATGGAGACACTAATTCAACTCTTGCGGGAGTATTGACAGCAGCGAAACTGCATTTAAAAACAGCGCATATAGAAGCAGGCCTGAGAAGTTATAACAGGGAAATGCCTGAAGAAATCAACAGAATAGTTACAGATCATATATCAGATATGCTATTTGTCCCAACCGAAAATGCAATGAAAATATTAAAAAATGAAGGGCTGGAAAAGAGATCATATCTGGTTGGAGATGTTATGTATGATTCAATTCTGCATTATATTAATGTAGCTGAAAAAAAATACAAATTATCAGACATTGTCCCTTACGCTGAATATTACCTGGCTACCATTCACAGGCAGGAAAATACCGATGATATTAATCATTTAAAACAGATATTCGAGGCATTTGGATTATTGGATCTTCCGGTTGTAATTCCGGTTCATCCCAGAACCAGAAAATACCTGAAGTGTATTAAGATTCATAAGAATGTTAAAATCATTGATCCTGCCGGATATTTAAAAATGCTTATACTCATTAAAAAAGCAGTAAAGGTGCTTACAGATTCCGGAGGAGTTCAAAAGGAAGCTTATTTTCTGGAAAAGCCATGTATCACATTGAGAAAAGAAACAGAGTGGATTGAAACACTTGAAAACGGTTGGAATTTTACAGTTGGCATTGATACTAAATTAATACTGGAAAAAGTAAAGGAAACAAAAACCGGTTTTCAAAAGAAATACTTTGGGGACGGAAATGCTGCCAGTAAAATTGTTGAAGCAATACTTAATTACTGACCTGTTGGAAGTGGATCATGAAGTTCAGGTTAAATTATTTCAGTATCCCTGATCGATCAATTATTTCTGCATTCTAAAAAGACTTTAAATTCCTGAACCACCTGCGCGGATTTTTCCATTTAAGCCATATCCCTTTGAGACGCTCAAGCTCAACGGGCTCATAAAACTTCATGAAATACAATATTACAGGCAGAATTATAATTAATAATGATTTGACAAGAATTCGTATCGACAGGCTCATATCATTTGTAAATTGTGCGATAAAATATAATCCCAGGCTGGTTATAATTATCAGTGAGATCTTTCGAATTTCATATGGAATAAAATAATTCTTTTGCCCAAAGAAATATATAAGGATGAAAAAAAGAATTTGGGAAATCAGGGTGCAAAAAGCTGCTCCCATATATCCCCAATATTTCACAAACAGTATGTTTAATCCTATATTGAATAAAGAAATAGAAATAGTTATAAAGGCAATAACCCTTGTTTTTTTTGTAAGGTTTAGTCCGGTGAGAGAAATATCCCGCAACATTGTAAATAACATAGCATATGACAGAATTGGTACCACACGGAATGATTCCCAGTAACTGACCCTTTGAGAAAGGACTTTTATTATTTCTTTACCAAATAGAGAAAGACCCAGAACAATAAAAATCAGGCCAAAAGTGAAATAAGTCATAGTTTTGGAATAGAACCTTTTATTGTCCGGATCATTCATCATTTTGAATATCATTGGCTGAAGTGCCATATTAACTGAAGCAATAACAAATACACGTATTGTATTTGCTATTTTATAACCAAGGGTATATATACCTACGCTTTCATAGTCAGTAAGAAATCTGAGAACATAACGGTCAGTTACATTTAAAATAATACCGGTTAGAGCAGTGAGCATTAGTGGTAATCCAAAGGCAAACATACCCCCCAAGGCAGTTTTTTCAAATCTGAGTCTAATATTCTTTATAATATAAGGTGCGGCGGCCAGGAAATAAACACAATTACCAATCAATTGTGCTTCATAAATCCCCTCAATATTTTTCCCAAGATGGACAATAAAGTATATAGTAAAAAACAGACTGGTGATTAGTTTGAGAATATAAAGTATAGAATAGAAGAGAGCTTTTTCCTGCAGTCTTATAAGAGTAGCAACAACCATACTGAGGGCCTCAAGACATGCAACGACGAGGATTAACACGATATAATATGAAGAATCTGATGTATCAAATAGAAAAACAGACACTTGTTTTCTGACGAGGATAAAAATGGACGTCAGAACAATTGAAAACACCAGGACAGTGGTTAAAATGGTAAAAAATATAGATTTTTGTTTGGCGATATACTCTTTATCCCAGTACCACCTGAAAAAAGCATTATACAGACTTAAGCCAAAAAAAGCAATAAATACTTGTAAGGTAATATCTAAAATACCCAGGATTCCATATTCTGAAACAGAAAATTTTGCAGTATACAGCGGTATCAGAATAAATCCAATTAATTTGGTGGACAGATTTCCAAAGCCATAAATCAACGCCCCCTTTGCTGTATTTTTAAGATTATCTATCATTAAAGCTTATAGGATGGTTTTGTTTTGTCATTTCTAAATATTTGCATATTGCTTTCAGCATCCATGCTTGTCCCCAACGCATATAAGGGATTTTTGATTTGAATACAATTCCTGTCAATCTGCTTCTCAGATAACCATAATAAAAATAACCAGCCGGATCCTGAAGGTTACTAATTGTCCAATCAAGTACTTTACCTGCCTTTATTAGAGACTCAGGGAAAACTTCAGACAATTCACTGAGACATAGAATACTTTCAGAACAACTATGTATATCAATTCTGTAAAGTTGATCAGGTTTAACTTTTGGGATGACTTCATCGTGGAAGAAATTTTGCATATAGTGATTATAACATCGTTGGAGAGCTGTAAATACATAATCCTTATGAGTCAGTCCCCATATGGAATGCAAATTACGAAGAACAAAACCTGTATGATAATGATCAATAAAATGCATGGGCTTTTCAGGTGGGCCGTTATAATCAAAAGAACCGTCATTATTTTGGGCAGAGATTGTATAGTTAACAGCCATTATTGCTAATTCTTCCCATTCAGGTTTGTTTATCAATTTACCTATCCTTAACAAATATTCTGCGATGAAAAGATTTAAATTATGTACATGATTTATAAATAAAGGAGTATAGGAAAAACAGAGGAGCTTATTATTAATAGTGTCAGTTGGGAGTGAGAGAAGGAACTGACAGATATCGGTGCATATTTTAAGATATTTTTCATCACCGGTAAATTCAAAGTATTCTAATATTGCCTTGCCGGCCATCGTTGTAACAATACCATTCGGTGTACCTCGCGGAATAAATTCAGTTGATTGCCAATCAAACGGATACCCCCATCCCATTCCACCTTTATGATATACAGCATTTTCTAATAACCAGGTAATACAATATTCTGATTTTATTAAGAAATCCTTTTCTCCTGTTAATTTATAGAGATCCAGGTATCCTGAAGCAAACAATCCCATCGCTTTAGGATTAATATCAGGCTTAATATGCAAGAGTCTGCGGCTGGATTGAGGGAAACAATAAAATTTCTCATATGCTGTTTCACGCAAATATTTAAATAATAAACTTTGATTTGATTTAGAAGCCAGTTTAATAACCCACCTTTTACCTTTAATATCATATGGATCCCAGCCAGGCCAACCATTTCCATCAATCCAGTGATCCAGCTTTCTAATTGAACTTAATATTTTTGGATGTATATCCATCATTGTTACCCAGAATCCTCCAACTCAGGAATAATTGCGAAATAAAACCGGACAGGCTACAATTTCAAAATATAATAGCTGTACATATGATCAAATATAGGAAATCTATTCAATGGACTATTATCAACAATATCAATCAATTTGGAAGTTATTTTTTTCAGCAAAGGAAAATCAGGGAAGAGATTTATCATTCCGCCAGAGGTATAAAATCTTTTTGCCAGTTTAAAACCTTTATCATGTAAATATTTGTCGAGGAATTTTCTGGAGTAAAAATTCAAATGTTCGGGAGG
>JBGPAO010000356.1:0-4080 GCA_041480755.1 Bacteroidia bacterium | reverse complement strand
ATTGCTCACGAACACTATGCCGGATCCGTCGGGGGTCCAACCAGATACTACTTCGGTCGTTGGATTCTGAAGGAAAACTGACTCCTGTCCCGTCGCGATATCATAAATAAAAATGTCGCCCTTCCGGCTGTATGCGATTTGCCGACCATCCGGAGAGAGGGATCCCCACCCTGTCCATTCGCGATCGAGTTCCGCTATGTCACGAATGGTATTGTCTGCCAGAGAAATGATGTGCAGCCGGTAAAACTGGTCCTTGTTATCGTATGAAAAAGCAAGTATTCCGAGACCGTCCGGCATCCAGGCGATAGCCCACATTATTCTCCCGTCCTGGCCGTTGTGGAGTACCCGCATGGACGACCCATCGAGTGCTGAGAGGCGGAGCTCTCCGTAGCTCCTGACCGTCCAGCCATAGGCGATCTGTTTACCGTCAGGCGAGATCGCCGCAGGACCGGAAGCGAACGTCCATTCCACCCACGAAGCCTCATGAGTGATTTGCCTTTGCTCACCGGTCTTAAGATCGTGAAGCCAGAGATCACCGGTTTCGTATAAGTTAAAAACGACATACCGGCCGTCCTGGGAGATACCTTCTATAGGATTCCCACCCGCAACCCAGATCCGGCGCATGGTCACCTCGGCAGGGCTGGTGGCGCCGGAACCGCCGAGTGCCGCCAGTTTCAATTTTGCCAGGGCAAATACCTCGGTTTGATCAGGATAGGTGTTGACAAGGCGAGTGAAATACTCACTGGCTTTTTGTTTGCCCATTTTTTCATTGACTAGTCCCAGATGATACAGGGTTTTAGCGGACACAGGACGATCATCCGGATATTTTTTCAGGATGTCCAGGAAGAGTTCAACAGCCTTGTCAAGGTCGCCTGTTACTTCTTCCTCATAAATAGCTGCTGCAAGTAGTTTCGATGCCTTGTTGTCCTGGGCAAAAACAGAACCGGCCAGCAACAACAGGGCAATAATCAGTAAAAGGTGTGTTTTCATGGTATGAATTATTTTTTAATAAAAGTACCATGTACTTATGTTAACCCTTTGAAGTTCACGTTAAGTTTAGTGAAGATTCTGAAAAGATTCATCGGAATAGAATTTGTACCCTACACCACGTATGCCCGTAATCCAGTGTGATTGCTCCGGATCATCCTCGATCTTCTTCCGCAGGTTGGCAATATGGGTATCCACGGTCCTGGGTGTGACATAAACCTCCTCGCCCCAGATACTACTAAGAATATGATCTCGTTTGAGCACATGCCCGGCATTTTGCATTAGCAGTTTCATCATGGCAAATTCAATAGTGGTGAGTTGAATCGGTTCCATGTTTTTAGTAAACAGATATTTTGAAGGGTCCAGCTCAAAGGGGCCAAACTTCATTGTTACTGCATCAGTTTGATGGTTCCTGATCTCCGACCGACGCAGCAGGGCTTTGACGCGGGCCTGGAGTTCGAACGGACTGAATGGTTTGGTTATATAATCGTCTGCTCCTAGCTCCAGCCCGAGCACCTTATCAAATTCCTGGCTCCTGGCCGTCAGCATAATAATCGGGGTTCCGATATTGCGCCGCCGCAATTCCTTGCAGATCTCCAACCCGCTCAACTCCGGCAGCATCAGGTCGAGAATGATGATGTCGAGGTCCAGATCCATCGCCTTTTCGAGTCCTTCCGGTCCTGTAGCAGCAGTATCGACCTGATAACCCTCAAATTTAAAATCATCCTCCAGCGTCATTCGGATGGCCCTTGCATCTTCAATTATCAAAATCCTTTTCATGGTCTCATATTTTTGTTGATGGGCAGATGTACACAGAAGGTACTTCCTTCGCCGGACCTGCTTTCCAGGGTCAGGTGCCCCTTGTGGGCCTCTATAATTTTTTTAACGATCGTCAGACCGATCCCGCTTCCCCTGATTCCCAAACGTTGGGGTTCATCGCCGCGATAAAACCTATCAAATATTCTTTCCTGATCTTTACTGGAAATGCCAATTCCATAATCCTTCACACAAAACAGCAATTCATCATCTTTTGAAAACAAGTTGACGTCAATTTGCCTGGATGTCCCGGAAAATTTTATTGCATTGTCAACCAGATTATAAAAAACCTGGAGGATTGCATTTTTATCGGCCTGGATAACTGGCACCCGATCAGGGCAGCAATACCGGATGTCAAAGCCGGGTTCCGGAAGACTTTCCCTGGTTGACTCGAGAAACTTCAGCAGGAGTTCATCCAGATCGAGATCGATAAAATCGTATTTTTTGCGATCATCATCCATCCTCGAGAAATCCAGAATATTATCTATCAAATGACTGAGGTGTTCGCTTTCCTCCAGCATTGCTGAATAATATGCCGATTTACGCTCTTCTGTCTCAACCCGGTTGTGATGTAGCATTTCAGTCATCATGCGGATGGAAGTGAGCGGACTTTTTAATTCATGCGATACATTGGAAATAAATTCCGATTTCAGTTTATTCAGCCTGAGTTCTATATTAAGAGTATAAATAGTAAAAACAAAACCGAGTATCATGAAGAGTGCGATCAGAATAAAAATAAAAAGATATATGCCACTTCCCGCTTTAAATAAGGTTGCTACAAAACCAGGTCTGTTTTCACTTAACAGTAATTTCCATTTTGGAAGATTTTCCGGAAAAGGGAAAGAAATGTAACCGGTCCCTTCTTTAATAATTCTGGAAAGAATAAGTTTTCCATTATTATCTTCAATTTTTACATTTATTGATGAATTTGGATCAAGTTTTTGGATCAGCTTTTCTGATATTGATTTCAGATAAACCGGGAAATCAATCACCATGCCTGTTTGAACACCATTGTTTTTATCCCATAATAAATACATGCCTGTAAACTCAGCTGAATTTATTGGGATACCTGACAATCCATTTTTTATGCTTTTAAATTGATTATTACCGCTGGTTGTGATCAGATCAGCCCCTGTGATAATGCGGATAATATAATCAGTTCGGGACCTTTCAATATCAAGCTCCAGAAAGAGGGAATCAATTACCGGATCTGTTTCCTGGACGATATCTTTGAAAGACTGGTAAAACAGGTCAAATTGATTACCATCGTATTCACAGGAAGGGTGAAGTAAAAGTTCCAGATATTGCCAGGAGTTGTTCCTCATTTCATCCTTTTCTCCCAGTGCCTGGTTGATTTTTAAAATTTCCAGACTGGCAATCAGCCCAAGGGGTATCTCTCCGTTCAGAAGGCTTCCTGGGTATTCAGTCCGGATCTCATCATACAAAACTTTAGCCTGGTCAGGCTGGTTCATCTTGTTATATAACCGGGCCGAAGCCACAAGTGCATGGATTTTTTCCGTGGGATTAGTCGTTTTGAGGATTTTATCCTGATAAAACCTAAGCGCTTCCGAAAACCTGTGTTCGGTGAACTCCAGCCGGAGACCTCTTTCCAGCCTGGTCGACTGGCTTAACAGTGCAGTTTGTTCGGTAATGAATTCAGAAGGCAGGTAAAGCAGTTGATGGGATATGAGTTTTTTTGAGCCGTTGGTGTCTTTGACAAACAATAAAAGCAGTGAAGGATCATTCTGTCTGGAGCCGGATAGAAATGAGTCAGAGGCTTGTTCATTAATGAACTTAACAAAACCTGAATCAATTGCACTAAAAAAAGCCTGATTGTCCATTTCAAACTTCCGCCTACTCTCCTTCTCGCGCAGAGCCTGATCATTACGGATACCCCGGTAGGCCAAATAGCCCAGAATAATGCCTGGCAGAACTACAGCGATGATATAATACAGTATGATCTTTTTTCTGCCTGATCCGGGATTGGCTGGTTTCATTAGTGCTGTATAGCTGATTATTATCAAATATACAAAAAATCAAGTAGTTACGTGTTAAGAATTGGAGAAATTGTGTTAAGAATTGAACAAAGTTGTGAATCAGAATGGAAATCCTAAATGTGCTGAATTGGATAAATCCGGGTAAGGCCGGTCATATCCTTTTACTGAATGCCAGATTATCCTGTTGAAAACGTCTTCATTAATACGGTCAACATCTTCAAGATCCTGTTCCATCGATTTTTTTGCCCAGTATAATTGATCTCCGGTAAGTGAAATAAGT
>JBGPAO010000355.1:0-4097 GCA_041480755.1 Bacteroidia bacterium | reverse complement strand
TTATTACAGGAAACTTGAATAATATAAATTAGAAATTATTTATCTTTGCACATCAGAAAAAAAAAATAATATGCCGAGCATTAAGGAAATAAAGGATGAAATTAACTCTGTGGCGCATGAACTAATAAATGAATGTTATTTGCTCAGGCATTTTCATCCTGACAGAGAATCAGAAATAAAACAGATCATCAGCCAGGTGATCACAATGCAGAAAGACCTGATACATCGTGTTAATAATCCTGACGGAGATAGTGATCAGAAAGCTCTTAAGGCACATTACCGTAAAATTCGTGATGACATTGAAAAAATGACCCATCTGACAGCGAAGGTGGAATAAATTGTCGTTATCCTTGACATCCCCTGCTCATAACCTGCCACATTCATATTCCCGTAAGACATTCCTGATTTTTCTAATATTCATCATTTTACTGCTGCTGCTTTTTGCAGCAGACATTATTACCGGAACCGTTAAAATCCCATTCAGTGAAATCTGGAATTCAATAGTATCAGACCATCTGCTGAGACCTGAATGGAAGACAATTATTCTGGATTTCAGGCTTCCAAGGGCCATTGTGGCAATCCTTGCAGGAATGGCTCTTGCGGTAAGCGGTTTGGAAATGCAGACCTATTTCAGAAATCCGCTGGCAGGTCCATATGTGCTTGGGATAAGTTCAGGCGCAAGCCTTGGCGTAGCAATACTGGTAATGGGTATATCAATTATCAGGCTGCCTGAAAGTATCAGTATAAACCAGTGGACAGTTGTGTTTGCTGCATGGATTGGTGCAGGACTGGTTATGATGCTTATCCTCGCCGTATCAGCCAGAATAAATGACAACACAACCATATTGATACTTGGTATTCTCTTCGGCAGCATAACAATGGCATTAGTCAGCATTTTACAGTATGTAAGCAGCGATACGGAAGTCAAAGCATTTATTATATGGACACTTGGAAGTCTTGGTAATGTAACTCGTCCTCAGCTGAATGTTATGATCCCGGCTGTGATTGCCGGAATATTGCTTTCACTGTTTTCAATAAAAAGTCTTAATGCTCTGTTGCTTGGTGAACAATATGCAAAATCAATGGGAGTGAATATCCTCCTGTCAAGGTCACTGATTTTTCTGAGTACAAGTATACTGGCAGGCACCATAACAGCATTTTGCGGTCCAATTGGTTTTATCGGAATAGCGGTTCCTCATATAACAAGATTAGTTTTTTCATCCTCTGATCACCGCATATTAGTCCCGGGGACGCTTATAGCCGGGGCTGTGGTCATGCTTATCAGTGATATTATCTCACAACTCCCCGGATCCCAGCAGATTCTCCCGATTAATTCAGTGACGGCCATTCTGGGTATCCCTGTTGTTATATGGATAATTTTAAGAAAACAACGTGTTATTAATATAAGTTAATTGGATCAGCCGGATAAACATATTATCAGAACCGTTGATCTGTATGTGGGTTACAGAAAAAGAAGAAGCGATTTCAGTCTTCTGGAAGGGATTTCAATCGATATTCATAAAGGACAACTGGTAGCCGTAATGGGCCGGAATGGCACCGGAAAGAGCACTCTTCTCAGAACTATATGCGGTTTGCAAAAACCTTTATCAGGCAGCATAATGATCCAGGATGTACCCATCAGTTCACTTTCACTTTCATTAAAATCCAGGAAAGTTTCATTTGTTTCCACTGAACCGGCGCATGTCAGCCATATGAGGATAACTGACCTCGTCGCCCTGGGAAGGACACCGCATACCGGTTGGTTTGGCAAACTATCTTCTGCAGACAGGATAATTATTTCTGATGCAATAGCCGCAACAGGACTTACTGAGAAACAGGATGCTTTTATCGATGAGATAAGCGACGGTGAAAGACAACGGGCAATGATAGCAAGAGCGTTATCGCAGGATACAGAGATTATTTTTCTGGATGAACCAACAGCATTCCTGGATGTCATCAACAGGTATGACATTTTTCATTTATTGCATAAACTGACAAGGGAAAAAGATAAAACCATAATTTTTGCGACTCACGATCTTCAGTTAGCCCTGTCAGAAGCAGACATGATTTTGCTACTGGATAATAAAAGCCTGGTTCATGGTTCACCTGAAGATCTGTTATTGTCAGATGAATTAATGGTATTATTTAACGGGGAACATCTCGAGTTTGACAAAGAAAATGCATCGCTGGCATTGAAAAAGGAACTTACTGATGAAATAAATATAGAAGGAGCTGATAACCAGGCACTTTTATTTACAATAAAGGCTTTGGAACGGCTTGGATTCAAAGTATCAAGACACTCAGGCATTCTCCCGTCGGTGGCTGTAAAGGAGAATAAAGAAGGCTATTCCTGGGTCCTGCAAAAAAAATCAGGAGCCATTGAATTATATAGCATTTATGATTTATCTTTGCATTTAAGAAATTTTTCAAACTAAATCACCGAAAAATGGGTAATTCAGTTAAAAGAATCATTTCCTATCTGTTGATAGGACTAGTGGTAGTCTTTACAGTAATAGCCCTTCTGGGAATTTGGGATATTATTTCGCTGGAAGAAATCGTAAGAAAAATGTTCCTGTCCCTGATGGTAGTATTTGCAGCATCCGCTGTAATCCTGTTTATCTTCTCCGTTCTTGTTAAAGATTCTTCGGATATTTCCAAACGGGAAAATCCCTGATATTAAATAATATCAAGAAGGATCCGGGCATTTTTCAGGTTGGAATACTTTTCTGACAGAATAGTTCGCCTCTGATCTATTTCATCAATTTCCAGGGACATATCCATTAGCCTGGGGATCAGGTTAATAGCATCCTGTGAATCTTTTATCACATAGCATAGCTCATCAAGCCCGCTGCCATGAACAATTAAAGGATTGACCAGGCAATGCCGTCCGTTAAAGAGGGCTGAAATAAGTTTTAGTTTAATACCCGATGCCTGAAAAGTATGTAAAATATTAATCTGAGCATTGCGTATCAGGCTATTCATTTCATTCTCAGAAGGATTTGCTTCCAGCCTGATATTAGAAAACCGTTTTATATAGCTTATCAGGTCCGGCTGAGGATTTTTTCCTGCTATAACTACCTTATAGCTGATCTTTCCGAAAATGTTTTTTACCAGGTAAATCACTGAGGCAATATTCTCAGGAACGGACAAATCACCATGAAATAGTATATAATCCCCGACTCCAGGCTGGCAGTTCAACTTTTCATATGCATGAAAAGGAGGCAGATGAACCACCTTTCTGAATCTCTTCCTGAAATAATCAGCATCTGTATCAGATATTGCTGCAATTATTAATTCCCCTGGCAATGTTTTTTCATAACGCCCAAGTTTGATTGCCTCGATTAAATAAAACACCCGCTTTGATAAATTTTTCTCCGCCCTGGCCAGTCCTCTGTAATATTCATGCTCAATATTGTGAGCCCTCAGAACCATTGTTCGGCCGGCAAGACCCGGATGGGCGGCAAAAAAGGAGGTGTGAATACCCTCAAAAAGAACCGGGTGGTTATCTTTCAACAGCCTGCTCAGGAGATTTTCATCAGAACGTGTATTTACAATATAAGGCCTGGAATTGAAAAAATATTTCATTCCTTTATCACGTTCGTAATAATGAACCTCACTGCATAATTCCTCCAGTTCCCAGCTCCGTTCCCTTCCATATTGATAACAGTGAAGTATAATTTCCGTACCAAGACTGCTTAATGCTTTGATCTTATAATAAATGTCAATCACGCCACCGTAGTCAGGGGGGTAGGGAACGTTAAATGAAACAATATGTAACTTTTTATTATCTATGACCATTATTCAACTAACGTCTTAAGATCGATGTCATCCCGAAGGAGTGCAGCAACTGAGGGATCTCGTTGGTTCCGGGATTATCTAAATCTTAGTAAATCTTTATTGATTACGAGTTCCCTCCTCGTTTGCCTGCCTGTCTGCAGGCTTCACTCGTCGGGATGACTTGTTTCATCTATATTTTCAAAAAATTAATATTAGTCTTTCCCCATGCCCCTTGCTCCATGCTTTCTTAATTTTAGTCCTTTCTTCACATGCACTAAGATAATCACTTTAACAACATAACGTTAGTTTATAAAAAGTAT
>JBGPAO010000354.1:0-4114 GCA_041480755.1 Bacteroidia bacterium | reverse complement strand
CCTATATGTACAATTGCAAAATTCATACAAAGTCCTCTTCCTAATTACGTTACGCTTCCTTTTAGTTGATAATTTTAATTGCACCGATTTTTTCTTTTCTGGCAATCTTCGTTATACGATTTATAAAGTCAGATTTTTTATCAGTATAACCATCCCTGTCGTTCCTGTAATCTTTTAATAGTTTCACCTTTAGTTCGCCGTATTCCTGTGCTATTGCAGGGTGCGCTTTTAGATAGTCCCGAAAATATAATTCATCCCAATCCCCACTATGACGAACATGTATATGGTAAGCCTGTCCTTTAAATCCTTTCCTTGTGTAACCTTTGACAAACATCATATGAGGCGCAGGATTTTCAGATTTTGGTATATAATGATAACCAAGTTTTATAAACTTTTCTATTATTAAATCTTTGTTAACGTCTTCCGGAACTTCAATCAGAATATCAATTGCAGGCTTAGCAATTAAATCAGGAACAGAAGTGCTGCCAATATGCTCAATTCTAATAATGTTCTCTTTACCTAATACTTTTTCAATCCTGGATTCCTCCATGTGAAATAAAGTAATCCATTTATAATCAGGTTCTGAGATTATAATTGGGAAAAGCTTGCCCAAATCATCATTTGACATATTATCAAGTCTCTTTTTCATTGAGTCATTCAATATTATGTCCAATGCCCGCGTCTATAACTTTGCATGATACATGCCGTTTTGCCTGGCTATCTGCTAAGGTCCCTTAAAACAATCGAAGGCGCTCTGAAGGTTATGGGATCATTGTTAAGTCCATGCTTATAATTGATCACTTCCACGGTTTCAGGTACAATTTTTATAAGAACAAAAATGTTTTGCCAGCCTGGTATATTCTCCCAATAATCGCGTTTCATTTTTATCAATAATTCTTTATCGTCTATCACTTCAGCTTTTCCTGTAATATTAACGTAGCCTTTTGCAGACATGTGATCCGCATAATAGACACATACTCTGGGATTATTTCTTATTTCTCTCACTTTCCGGCTGGATCTTGAAGTTGCGAACCACGTGATTAATTCATCATTTGCAGGAAAAGGATTCATGGTACGGACCTGGGGTTGCCCCGTTGAATCAACTGTAACAAGAGCGCAATAAGTCGTTTCTTTAATTATTTCACGTGCGGCAATAAGTAATGTATCTCTGTTGACAGAGGATTGAGCATAAAGATTCGTTGGTATTATTGCTGAAAATAATATCAAACAGCTAAACAAGATTAATCCGGATATCTTTTTCATATATGTTAATTTATTGGTTTTGTAAATATAATCACATTCGTGAAGCGCGGTGTCTGATACTTTAGCAATGCAAACAACGATCAACGGGCAGTATTCAATTATTAATCAATTTCTTCTTCTGTTAATTCAAACATAAAATCTTTAGGAAATCTAACAATATTCCTTTTAATTTCAGGTCAAATTAGGTGTTTTCAAACCATAAGTCAATATCCGCAGTATTAATAAACTTCTCTTTATCACTTGCAAAAGATATGACAACCTGATCTGCCTGGGAGGAGGCTATTGCGGGTGCCGGCCTGTTAGGTGCTGATACCCGTCCTATTTTAATAGTTTCTTTATTTGGGTCTTTAGCAATGGTAAGTCATTTTGAATTATCTGCCAGACTTCTTCTGCATCTATCCCAAAGTAATTATGAGCAACTATGTTACGAAAATCTTTAATCTTATTCCATTCAAAATTTGGATTTTCTGATTTAAACCTGTCATTTATTTTTGATACCATTTCCCCAATTAGGACAAAATTCATAACGGTAGCATCAAATGTTTTAATATCCTTATAAAGTTTATCTGGATTAACAATTCTACTTGTATAATCCTGGATTTTTGATATTGCTTCCAGAATTGATTCCAGACAATATCTATCCTTACTCAACATAAAGAGTTTCTCTGAGAATTGAATCTTTGAAAATAGGATTAATATATTTCTCTCTGCAAATATCTACATCAATATTAAGGTTCTCTCTAATATAAGATCTTAATTTATTTTTCAGGTCATAAAGATTTGGTGTGTCCCTTTCAAATTCGACTATTAAATCTATATCTGAATTAGATCTCTGTTCACCCTTTGCATATGATCCAAACAGTCCAATTTTAATAATATGAAAGTTGTCCCGGAAGTATTTTTTATTACGGGAAAGGTATTCTAATATTTCTCCTCTTGTTATCATATTTTGCCAAAATTACAAAAATCAATGAATTATTATTTCTCAGAAATATAGTTTAATGGAAGTTAAACAGGTATTAGCACCTAACGGCGGGCCGGTATGTGAAGTGTTGGGAAGGGTAACCTGGCTTGTCGTCATTATTCTGTTATTATATTTAAATTTACGAATCTTCTCTCTCACAGCAATTTGAACCATTTAGTATACCGGCTTGTTAGGCATAGTCTGCCTGCCTTTGCATCATTTATAATCATTTGATATCATTTTAATTAGATTTTTCCCTTGTGACATGCACATTGGAACACCGCCACCCGGAAAAATCCATTGACCTGTCATATAAAAATTCTTTAAGCCTGGCAATTTTTTTGGTAATATAATACCAAAAGTTTTTACGGTAGGTACCCATCCTTCATATGAACCCTGCCAGTTGCCTGTATATCTTTCCCAGGTAACAGGAGTAGCAATGTCGGTTATCTCAATATCCTCCTTAATACCCGGAAATCTATCATTCAATATTTTAATGTATTTTTCTAAGATCCCCTCTTTTTCATTATAATATTCATCCCTATCCCTTTCGTACAATTCTTTCCAATAGAAGTAATCGGTTTCAAATTGAGTTTTGATGACACTTTTCCCATGAGGTGCGAATTCTGAATCGTGGCAATAATGAAAAAAACCACTCCAGTATATCTCTTTTCCTGCGATTATGATTGGTTCTTTCAATTTAAAATCAGTTATTTCCGCCAGGTGGGAAAAGTCTCTTTTAATTCCTAAACTGATCGATATAATAGGTGGCCATAGTGACGGATTGTTATAAAATTTTTGTAATCTTTTCGTAAGGTATTTCCCTTTAAGCATTCCAAATAAAATGCTTCGGCCATCACAGGCAGAAATTACAATATCTGCATAAATAATATTTCCATTATCAAGTTCAACTCCTTTTACATAATTATTTTCTATTATGATTTTTTGTACTTTGCTCTTGTAGTATATTTTCCCATTTAGCTCTTTGTATTTTTTTTCAATTGTCTGAGCAAAATTAAGCGATCCCCCTAACGGATATCCTCCTTCTTTTCTATGCATAAAACTAAGTGGCATAACCGCCATTAATGCCGGAAGATTTTTAACCGGAAATAGCTGGAAAAGCATCTCTTTCAACTCATTATTTTTGAACAATTTGGTAAGGTAATCTTTTATTGAGATACTTTTAAGTTTTATAAATGAAGGCATGAAAGGCAGAAGTTTTATAAAACTTGTTATCCCAAAATTTCCAAAATCGCCATCCATAGGCGGATTGAATTTCGTATATTTTCTTACGATATTAACATAATTCTTTATCCCTTGTATTTCTTCCGGAAATAAACGGAGTAATTCTTTTTCTAATTTATTAATATTTGTATATATGGTTAAAGTCTTATCATTTAAAACTATAACACGGAATATTTCCGTATAATAAAATTTAATATTATCAGAAATGCCTAATTCTCTGAAAATAGGATATAAGTGTGTTCCTGTATTTGAACCGAGTACCCAATGAAGGCAATGGTCAAATAGAAACTCTCCTCTTTTCCACGAAGTGCAGACACCGCCTGGCGTTGAATGCATCTCATATATTTCAGATTGAAAACCATTCATCTGAGCATAACATCCTGTTGACAATCCGGCAATCCCTCCACCTATAATTACGATTTTCTTCATCTGTTTAATCGATCTATCTAACCAATTAGTGAATTCTATATTACTTACAGGCAGATTGTGCCTAACGATAACAGTCGAGTAGGCAAGGGGAATTTCAGCCCAAGCCTCTCACAGAACCGTACGTGACAGTCTCCTGTCATACGGCTCTTGTTATACAAATCTATGCTATTTCAACAAGAAAAACCGACTTCCCAATGGTAGAACAAGTATGGG
>JBGPAO010000353.1:0-4122 GCA_041480755.1 Bacteroidia bacterium | reverse complement strand
TTTTGATCTCTAATTTCCACATACAAATGTTGTTGCAACACAGCCCCATTATTTAAAATTTTCTATTAAATCTTTGCTCTTTTAATCTTTAATCTGTGAATCTGTAATCTTCCTGGTCAGATGAACCTGACGAACCTGATGAACCTGATGAACCTGATGAACCTGATGAACCTGATGAACCTGATAAACCTGAAGAATCTGATGAATCTTCTAATCTGGAATCTTTGAATCTGTAAATATTTTGATTTGATCCAGCCTCTGTATCATCATCGCTTTGACGGAATCATAGAGCTGCCTGTTTTCTTCTTTGATGGGTTCGACCGGGGGAGCATCAATTTTGAGGGGATCGACGGGTGAGCCGTTTTTATAGAACCTGAAATCGAGATGGGGACCGGTTGACAGCCCTGAACTACCCACGTATCCGATCACGTCTCCCTGTTTTACTGTTTTTCCCGGTTCAATCCCTTTAGCATAATATGACAGATGGAGGTAGGCTGTGGAATAGACGCTGTTATGGCGGATCCTGACCATATTGCCGGCTTCGGTCTTATTCCCTGTTTCTATTATCCTGCCGTCGCCAACAGAGTATACTGGTGTGCCAATTGGTGCCGAGTAATCAACTCCGTGGTGGGGCCGCCTGATCCTGAGGATGGGATGCATACGGCTGTGGGAATATCTTGAACCAATCCTGGAATACCTGACGGGAGATTTGAGGAATTGCCTTCTCATACTGTTTCCGTCCTGGTCGAAGTAAGATTCCACACTGTCCTGCACAAACGGGATCGCATAAAAACTTTTTCCGGCATTATGAAACCAGGCACCATGGATCTTGCCCATCCCGATATATGTTGTATCCACATACAATTCATCATAAATCACCTTAAAACTGTCTCCTTTCTGTATGGCATAGAAATCAATGGTCCAGGCAAAAATTTCGGACAGTTCGATGGCCAGTAACGGATCCAGGTTGCGATCCCGGGCAGTCATCCATAAGGAAATATCTATTACTCCCCCGGTCTCCCTGGTATCAGTCCTGACCTCTTTTTCCTGGCGGGTTACCCTGACAGGTCCTGTAAAGTCGGCCAGATAGTACTCGACGGGGGTTTGTTCATAAACAAAATACACTACTTCAGGCAGACTGTCTCTTGTGCAGAAAAACTTATAAGGATTTCCAAAACGGATTTTCCGCAGATTAAAAATTCCTTCAGAAGCCTGTATAAATTCATTAACCTTCTGGTTGCTGATGTTATGCTCATAAAACAGATCTGAAAGGACCTGGTTTTTACGAATCTTGCCTGAAATTATGATAAACGAATCGACCGGTAGTCCGTACTCAGTCATGACCGGAGGAGGGGCCTGCAGGCTGCCGGAAGTCTGAACGGGATTTATTTGCAGATCAGAAACAGGCCTGATAATAAGGAAATACGCCGCAACCAGGATGATCAGGATGACAGAAAGGATTGCAAGTATGAGATACCTGAATTTCAACGGCAGGAATTATTAGATGACCACATTGACGATTTTGCCGGGTACAATAATGACTTTTCTGGGTGTTTTACCATCCAGCCACTTGCGGGCTTTTTCGTCTGCGAGCACCTCTTTTTCAATATCTTCCCTGCTCATGCTGAGAGGGAGCTCAATATGAAACCTCAGCTTGCCGTTGAAAGAAACCGGGTATTCAAATGTATCCTCAATCAGATAAGTCTCATTGAATGCAGGCCATGGCTGATCGGAGATAGAAGGGGCATGGCCAAGCACCTCCCATATTTCCTCGGCGAGGTGCGGGGCAAACGGTGCCAGGACCTTAATAAAAGTTTCAGCGGTCTCCTTTGCAATTTTGCCTTTTTTCGCGCAAAGATTTGTAAAGATCATCATCTGTGAAATGGCAGTGTTAAAGTGCAGTCCTTCAATATCATTTCCCGCCTTTTTGATTGTCTGGTGAAGAGATTTGAGAACCTCCCCGTCATCATCTGCACCTGCGGTCAGATTTTCCGGGCTTCCAAAAAACCTGCCGACTTTGCCGAGAAAATTGAATACACCTTTTATCCCGTTTTCCGACCATGGCTTTGTTGCTTCGAGAGGTCCCATAAACATTTCGTAAAGGCGCATTGAATCGGCCCCGTAATTTTTAGTGACATCATCCGGATTGATCACATTTTTCAATGATTTGGACATTTTTGCCACTATCTGAGTCACCTCATCGCCGGACTTTTTGTGGAAAAACCTGCCATCCTTCTCCTCCACCTCATCGCTCGGCACTTTAGCCCCGGTGGATGATTCATACGCATAAGCAAGTATCATTCCCTGGTTGAATAATTTAGGGAAAGGTTCGTCTGTTGATACAATGCCAATGTCAAACAGTACTTTATGCCAGAAGCGGCTGTAAAGTAAGTGCAAGACTGCATGTTCTGCGCCGCCAATGTATTGATCCACAGGCATCCAGTATTTTTCCTTCTTTTTATCGAAAATTTCCTTATTGTTTGCGGGATCGAGATATCTCAAATAATACCAGCATGATCCTGCCCACTGGGGCATTGTATTGGTCTCGCGGTGACCTTTCCTGCCATTTGCATCCACCACTTTCAGCCATTCAGTTGCATTGGCAAGCGGGGATTCTCCGTACCGGCCGGGCAGGTAGTTCTTGAGTTCAGGAAGTTCCAGCGGTAGTTTATCATCCTCAAGTACAGATATTTCGCCATCTTCCCAGTGGATGACAGGTATGGGTTCGCCCCAGTATCTCTGCCTGCTGAAAAGCCAATCGCGGATCTTATAATTGACGGCATAGTTGCCAAGGCCTCTTTCTTTAAGCCATTTAATAACAGTGCTGATCCCGGTTTCCTTAGTCATCCCGTTAATATTCAACCCGGTTTCAGCGGATGAAGAATTAATATAGATGCCATCTTCGGTCCAGAAGGCTTTTGATTTCAGAACTTTGTCGCGTAAAGTCGGATCTGCATCAACCGGGTCCATTATGCAGACGATCGGGATATCGAATTTTTCAGCAAATTCAAAGTCACGCGTATCATGTGCAGGAACAGCCATTATTGCGCCTGTGCCATAGCCCATGATCACATAATCAGCGACCCATACCGGGATCTTTTTATTATTTACCGGATTGATAGCATATCTGCCGGTGAAAACTCCGGATTTATCCTTGGCAAGGTCTGTGCGTTCGAGATCTGATTTTTTGGCAGCTGAACGGATATAGTTATCAATTTCACCTGCTTTTTCAGATAATCTGATATTATCTAACAGGGGATGTTCAGGAGCAAGGACCATATATGTAGCGCCGAACAGCGTATCGGGCCGTGTTGTAAAGACTTTCAGTTTTTCTTCCATGTTCTCCAGCTGAAATTCAACTTCAGCACCTTCTGACCGGCCAATCCAGTTTTTCTGCTGGTCCTTTATCCCCTGCGGCCAGTCCAGGTCATCAAGTCCCTTTAATAACCGTTCTGCGTATAGCGGGATCCTCAGGAGCCACTGTTTAAGTGTCTTTTTGATTACCGGGTTACCGCATTTTTCATGTGTGCCGTCATTAAGGACTTCCTCATTGGCGCAAACAATCCTGCAGCTTTCACAATACCAGACACTGGCATCGGAGTAATAGGCCAGACGGTTATCGTCGATATAGTTTCTGACAGCCTGTTTTCCTTTTTGGGAGATATCTTGTGGGACAGGAAGTTCACCTATTGGTCTTCCCTTTTGTTTTTCTTTATCGAACCATGTATTAAAAAGCCGGATAAAGATCCACTGGGTCCATTTGTAATATCCGGGATCTGTAGTATTGATCTCGCGGTCCCAGTCATAGGCCAGTCCCAGTGATTTTATCTGTCTGCGAAAGGTATCGCAATTCTGATTTGTGATAATTGCAGGATGAGTGCCTGTTTGAATGGCGTATTGTTCAGCCGGCAGTCCGAATGCATCCCAACCCATAGGGTGAAGCACATTAAAGCCATTCATCCTTTTATACCGGGCTATGATATCCGTTGCCGTATATCCTTCAGGATGTCCCACATGCAGTCCACTTCCCGAGGGGTACGGGTACATATCGAGCACATAATATTTTGGTTTACCGGGGACTTCCTCAGCGCTGAAAGTCTTATTTTCTTCCCAATACTTCTG
>JBGPAO010000352.1:0-4127 GCA_041480755.1 Bacteroidia bacterium | reverse complement strand
TTTTTCGCCAGTCGGTGATTTCTTTCTGTATTTTTTCCATTTCTTCTCTCATTTCCGGCGACATTTCAAATCTCGGACGTTCCCTGCGACCGCCTGGAATACTATCCCTGGTACCACTTTGATCTCTGCGGGAAAGACTATCCCTTCTACCTCCAGGAACATCATCCCTGGGGCCACCCTGGTTGCTGCGTGGAACACTATCCCTGCTGCCAGCAGGACCACCGGGCCTGAATTTTTCCATGAATTCCCCCATATCAAAAGTCGGAGCACCTGCGGATTTCTCAAGCGGCCCTGACATTAATTCACAATGACTAAGTCCGCATTTTAGCAGGTAATCCAACGTTTCCTCTGCATTTGTTCCCGGAAGTTCTCTGAAACTATAAGTGATGGCTCCGATTGGAACACCTCCAAAAGTGGAATCAGGTTTTACTTTTGCTGATTTTGAAGAACATCCGGTGATAATTGGAGGAATAATCGAATAAACTGCTGCTGCTGTAGTAAATCCTATAAATCTGCGGCGACTCAGCTGTTCTTTAAGGTTGTTTTGTTCATTCATGTTTTTTATTTTAGTTTAACTAATTGATTTACAATATATTAGTTTAATAATTTGATAAAATTAGTTTTTCCGTGCGTTCTTAAATCAGCCTGTACTTTCAAATCTTTAAGCTTATTTTTAACCGGTTCAATCCTCCTGTTATCCAGATTATTATTAATGAAAAGATCAATGATTTTAACAACCCGACTATACCGGTGACAAGAACGGATGACAAATGAAAATTAGTCAATGCGAATATCGGGTAAACAAAATAAGGAACCAGATAGCATGTAAGCGTACTTCTACCGGCTGGTGAAATAATATCTGCCCATCTGGTAAGTTCAAACCTGTCAGCGACAATATGAATGATTATAAAAGAGATTGTAGTGATTCCTGCACAAATGGCAGTCCAGGATGGCGTTGCACGGATCTTTGAAATTCCCCATTCAGGCCGGGTTATAAATCCAAATAATATCAATATGATGGATAAGCCCAATAATATTGGAATAAGATATTGCATACGTTCTTTTTTCTGCAGTTTTATCAGAATGGTTGTAACCAGCAAACCGCTCAATATACTGGCATAGTTCGATGCACTGACAACTATTCTTAGATTGAAATTAAATGGCGTTGCAAACTCGTTGATGTTCAGTAAGTAAAATATAAGACATACAACTGCAATCCAGCCCGGGCGATCGCGAAATACCATATAAACCAATGCACTTATGAGGTAACCCCAACCTATCAGCCCAAGTATTCCCCACCAGTGAAGCCTCATCCATTGGTAATCATTTCCTGAATCGCCCCTGTATATTACAGCCAGAAATACAAGAAGAACAATTCCGGCAAGTTTCATCACATTCTCAGGGACCATTCCAAATACTTTGCCCTTATAATTATTCCAGACCAGGATGAAGCCTAGTGCCATTAGTATCTCCCATACATACCTGTTGATTAACAATTGTTCCCCATCAGTATTCTCAAGGTTCACCATGAACAATCCCATAATTATTAATGCTGCAGACCGTTCAACAATATGCCAGATAATCTGGGCATTGTTTTCCCCTTTACTGATTCTTGATTTAATAGCAAAAGGTATTGAAAGCCCGACGATGAAAAGAAAGGCAGGGAAAACAACATCGGCCAGCCCCATCCCATCTTCATCAGCTGCCTTATGTTCAAGCCAGCCTGGAATATCTGTCAGGGTCCATAAATCATTTACAAAAATCATCAGCAGCATTGTGAGCGCCCTGATGATGTCAATCGATTTAATACGCATTGAGTTCATTTTATTCCCTTATTATTTATCCTGCTTATTCAGGTATTGAATCATTTCTTTAAAACTATTAACTGAACCCATTCCACGCTCATCTGTTTCTTCACCATAATATAAATCAAGAAAATTACCAGCTCCGCTCCATACTGTCTGCATAACTCCAAGGAAACGGCCCTGAAGGTCCTTGTTGCTGTTTTCTCTGAACGATTGTATCATTTCAAGCTGTGCCCTGGTGACATCTGCCTTATTATACGGACATGCAATGACGCGCAATCCTTTTAGAGCGAAAATTGGTGCTGTGGGTTCGGCATTGTCATAATGCCAGTCGCAGATCACCACATCTTTTGGGATCATATCTATAGCGGCATAAGTATCATTTTCACTTGCCTCCCACATTCCCATTCCTGTCGTTTTTCCATCCAGCAGACGGTCTCCCCAGATCCATAGCTCCTTGTTGGTTGCAGCAAGATGATCTCTTAAAATTTTAACTTCACCGGCAAAAAGTTCGGCTTTATTTTTTCCCTTGCATCTTGCACAGTCATCCATTCCGATGTAAAACACTTCATCCATCCCTGCGTGAAAGGCATCTGCTTCAAAGGCTTCCATGATCTCATCCATAACTGCAAAGACCACTTCATGAACATCAGGATGCAGCGGACAGTAACTTTTGCAATAAAGGCCATCATCGTTAGGCCATTCATATTTTTCAGGCATAATGACTGAAGGTGTCTCATCAAACTGGGGATACTCTCTTAAAAGACTATTTACTCTTCCAGCCCACGACTGGTGTCCAAGAAGATTAATCTGGGGAATAATCCGGATATTATTTTTCCTTGCAGCATTTACCAGTTTTTTGACATCATGTTTTGAAAGTGCATCCTCGCTCCTGAGATTCGGGTAGGATTCATATTCAAAATTGTAATCAACCCTTAGAACAAGAGTATTTATGCCATTGGCAGCCAGATCCTCTTCCATAAATTTAATAAATTGCTTTAGTTCGTCCGGATTTGGCGCTGCAATGCTGAATCCACGTATATCAAATGGATAGTCCGCTGTTTGAGCTAAACAGACAGAACAAATCATAATCAGGATAAATGTCAGAATGTTTTTCATAGGTGTAATTGTTTTAGATTTGAAAGTAAGGAAATAATTATGAGATTAACAATATACTTCGGTTAGGGTTTACGGTTTAAAGTTTAGATCCCGACATTCATCGGGACAAGGGTTGAGGTTTAGGGATCTAGGTGCAGGATTATTAATAACATCATTGTTATTATTGCCTCTGTATTTGCATTTATTTCATCGTGGTGGAATATTTGGATTGATGATACTGACTGGGGATATTTAACTTACACTCCTCTGACAAAAAGGACTTTATTTAATATCAGTAATAATAAGTTTTATTCCTCTGAAGGTATTACCAGCGTATACCTGTGTGAAACCAAACGTACCGAATATCCCGATGAAGGCTCAGCCACTATTTTTATTATGAAAAATAATCTATTCGATACAAAAACAGGAGTAACCGGATTATTGAGCTATAACAATGTGGATGCTAAATTTATTAGTAACAGATTTACTGGTACTGGCGTTGCAGGAATATATGTCGATGGAAACTCGGCAACCAATCAATATAGGGAAAATATCCAGATACTTGGGAATAAGTTTGTTGCCACAAGTTATGATATGGCAAATGTTGTACTGACTGAAAATACACGTAACTGTAAAGTAGTCGGAAGTGATCTGAAGGATAATGTGGTTGATAACGGATTAAATAATAAAGTTATCAATACCACAAAGATGCCAGGGCCTCAGCATGGGAAAGAATTACAACATAAAAATCCTTATTCAGTATTAAAGTTAAACCGTGGTTTGAGCGAAAAACCTTAAATTAACTTCAATTCAGACAATCCGGCCAGAAGTATTTTGTGCCGGATTGTCTTTTAATAATAAAATTTATTAGCAGTGAGAAGACAATTTACCTCCTCTTGTAGGATTTAGTATGGTGCCTTTTATTTTTAGCCTTTTTCCTGTTTTTATTATGCCTCTTTTTAGAACTCTTAAGCGCTTTCATATTTCTGGGCTGTTCGGTGACATCCAGGATCATCAGGCCTCTTTTCTGACCATATAAGGACTTTGATGTGCTGCATGCGGGCAACAAAAAAAGTAAAATCAGAAGATAATAAAGTACTTTTCTCATTATCCTTATTATTACAAAGCTAAGTTATGAAATTCATACGTTAAATTTTAGTCAGGGTTGCCTGTTTGTGCAAATTTTTTTATCTGATTATAATGTGGAAAAATAAAAAAGCCCGG
>JBGPAO010000351.1:0-4136 GCA_041480755.1 Bacteroidia bacterium | reverse complement strand
CTAATCTATTTTCAGGATATCTTCTATATTATTCTATTTTTAATTCTTTCCTATTTAAAATCTAATTATAATCCTACCTAATGTTAAATTCAATCCCTTGAGCCAGTGGTAGCTCAGTTCCCCAGTTAATTGTATTTGTTTGTCTTCTCATATATGCTTTCCAGGCATCTGAACCAGATTCTCTGCCGCCCCCTGTCTCTTTCTCACCACCAAAAGCCCCTCCAATTTCCGCTCCGGATGTACCAATGTTTACATTTGCTATGCCGCAATCAGATCCTGCTCCTGAAAGAAATTGCTCTGTTTCACGGATGTTCATTGAAAAAATCGAAGAAGATAATCCCTGTGGTACTGAATTATTCAATTCAATTGCTTCGCTTATACTCTCATATTTAATCAGGTACAGTATAGGCGCAAATGTTTCCTCCTGAACAATCTCAAAATGATTTTTCGCTTCAACCAATGCAGGTACAACATAATTGCCGGATTTATATTTCTTCCCCTGTACAACCTGTCCGCCAAATAAAATCCTGCCTCCCTCCTTTCTGACCTTCTCTAATGCAGAGGTGAAAACCTTTACCGCGGATCCGTCAATCAAAGGACCTACAAGCACGTCAGGATCAAGGGGATTGCCGATGCGTTTTGAAGCTCCCATATAAGCATCAACAATGGCATTTTTGACCTTATTGTAAACGCTTTTATGAATGATAAGCCTTCTGGTTGTTGTACAACGCTGACCGGCAGTTCCTATTGAACCAAAAACAATTGCAGGGATGGCCAGTTCAAGGTCGGCATGCCGGGAAACAATAACTGCATTATTTCCTCCAAGCTCCAGTATAGTTTTTCCAAAACGTTTCGATACAAGTTCCGCAACATGTTTACCAACCCTAGTGGATCCGGTCATAGAAACCAGAGGTATCCTTTTATCTTCAAGGAAATTATCCCCCAGGACAGATGATTTTGCGATTACCAGATTAAACACTCCTTCTGGCACATTACACTCTTTTAGTACCTTTCTTATTATGTTTTGTGCAGCAATTGCTGTTAATGGAGTTTTTGAACTTGGTTTCCATACTACAACATCTCCGCATATGGCAGCTAACATAGTATTCCAGGCCCATACAGCAACCGGGAAATTAAAAGAAGTAATAAGTCCCAGTATACCAAATGGATGATATTGATCGTATATTCTGTGTTTCGGCCGCTCTGACTGCATTGTAAATCCATAGAGCTGTCTTGACTGCCCCACGGCAAAATCACAGATATCTATCATTTCCTGGACTTCGCCCAGGCCTTCCTGGAGAATTTTACCCATTTCAAGAGTTACAAGTTTCCCCAGGTCATTCTTATTTTCCCTGAGAGCATTTCCTATTCGGCGGACCACCTCTCCTCTGGCAGGGGCAGGAACGATTCTCCAGATCTTAAAAGCATTCTGAGCTTCAGCCATTACTTTTTCATAATCTTTCAGTTTGGAATTTTGAATCCGGGCTATTGGTTCACCATCAATCGGAGAAATGCTTAGAGTGATATCGCCATTTGTCTTAAGCCATTTTGTTCCGGTGCTTGCTCCAAAATTATTATCTGTTATACCCAGCCTTTTAAGCATACCCGGGATATCATATTTTAACAGGGTTTCACGGTTCATGATTATTTTAATTAAGGATTTTTGAATAGACTGTAAAAATAAAGCAAATTAAGCACAGTATCTAACAACCGGGATAATGTTAAAAAGCATTATTAAAAGAATTAAATGAATAATCCCAATCTTTCCCACATGCAACAGATTGAACAGAAGATTTCATTTGTCAGATATTTGATCCGAAACTAATAATCTATTATCTTCGTAGCCTCTTTTTAGGCAAATATTAAATTCTAATCGCGAAAGTTCAAACTCTAACCACTAAATCTAAAAACGAAACAAAAACTGAACTCTAAAATCGATACTTTAAATCTCTAAAGCCTCCTTTCAGTAGTCAAAATCGAAACACAAAAAACACAAAAGTGTATAAACTGAAAACCGAGAACCGAGAACTGAGAACCATTTTGCCCGGATGGCGGAACTGGTAGACGCGCTGGTCTCAAAAACCAGTGGGCTTTTGCCCTTGCCGGTTCAATTCCGGCTCCGGGTACTTTTAATACCCCTTAATTTATTGATATTAAGGGGTATTTAATTTCATGGGATACAAATAGGATACAAATCACAATCCAAATATTAATTACAAAACAGTAATTACTATCATTTTTGAACTTCTCATCAGGTATCATTAATAGTCCAGTCAAACTCTCTTCAACCTGCCTATTAATACCCTATAACCATAATGCAGGTGCCTTTTGAGGTGGCACAAGCATTTTTTCCCTTTCACTGAGATATTCCCCACCATCTCAATAGATGTTCATTCTGTCAGTTCAAAATGGGGTAGAGGAGTATATACGATTTCGGTAGTTACAATGCCGACATTAATATTTGATCTGATTTAAATTGAAATGTTAATATGTTTTGAATAGTTATAAATAAATGGACATTAGCCAAGATTTCCACCTACAACATCCCCTGCTCCTCCAGCCATTTTCTGACCCTCTCATGCTCTGCCTGGTATTTGGCTTCTATATCCCTGACAATCTGCTGAAATTCCGGTTCATTCCTGATGCTGTTAAATAATGGATCATTTTTTATATAGGTTATCCACCATAATTGGCATGAAGGCATTTTGGCCCACAATCTTAAATTTTCATAGGCCTTTTCCCTATCTCCAATGAATGCATACGTAGCGGCAAGATCATAAGCTGCACGGGATGGATCGTAACGTCCCATTTTTTTCAATCTGTCACAATATTTTATTAATTCATTAAAATAATACTCTGCTTTTTCTTTATATCCAATTTGCCAATAGGCCAATCCAATACGGTGCAAACCAAAAAAAGTTGCATCGCTCAGACTTTCAGATCTCTCTAACCATTTTTTGAAATATTTTAATGCTTCTTCATATTGACCAAGAAATAAATAATTCATCCCTGACCACCAAATTATGTTAATATCACTTGAATCTATTGCATAAATTTTTTTATCAAATTCAACAGCTTTTGCGTAATTGCCGAGTTGGTTTTCACAACCTTCTAAAGACCAATAATTAATTAATGAATCCTTATCTAATTTAAACGCCTCCTGGTAATAATTTTTAGCTTTCTCTATAAATCCAGCATTAAAATATAAGGCACCAATAGATCTTAATAGGCCTGGTAGTTGTGATCCATGATTAAGGGATATGGCCTTCTGATAATTTTCAATAGACTTAACAAGGTCATAATTGAAATACACATCTCCTCTTCCACTGTAAGCCATCCAGTCATTCGGATTGAATTTTACAGCTTTATCAAACTCTTTTATAGCCAATTCTGATTTACTAATTTGACTAAAATAGTGTCCTTTGATAGTATATGCTTCTGATAATTGATCGTCATAAGAAAGTGCAATATCGCAAAGGATAAGAACTGAATCCATAAAATCTTCTGATAATATAGTTTCCCAGTAATGCTTGTCCCAATATACCCATGCCAATCCGGTATATGCCTGAGCAAATGTGGAATCATATTTCAAGGCTTCATGATAAAGATCTTCGGCTTTCCCCAATGCTTCTTTGTTATTATTATCTGACCAATACTTCCACTGTTCTTCTCTTCCTCTCTGAAAAAAATCGTAAGCTGTCAAACTTGTTGTAGGTGTTTTTTCAATGAGTTGCTTTTCTTCGGGAGTAATTATAGCTTTCAACTCACCAGCTATGGACTGGGCAATCTGACTTTGTATTCCAATAATGTCTTCAATGTTGTCTATTTTCTGCTCATAGGATTCACCCCAGAGGTGCTTGTCTTTAGCACCTTCTAATAACTGAATCCTTAGAACGAATGTATTGCCATATTTCTGTCCGCTTCCCTCAACGATATAATTAACTCCCAGTTCTCTTGCAATTTCGGGAATAGATTTGGTTACATTATTTCTATATTGCTCAACGGAAGTCCGGCCAGGAACTCTGAGGTCCTTAATTGTTTGCAGATTAATAAGCACTTCATCCATGATGCCATTGATAAAAGAGGTGTTCTCTTTATCCTGGCTATCATCTAAAAATGGTAAAACTGCAATGGAT
>JBGPAO010000350.1:0-4147 GCA_041480755.1 Bacteroidia bacterium | reverse complement strand
CCTGGACGCCGGGTAGAATTCCTGAATAACTTTTTTTTAATATTAACATATTTCTAACAGTAATAAATTAAAAAAAAAATGTAATTTTATGATTTTCAGTCTGAATTAATTTTTTTCTGATATGAAAAACATTCGAACAGTAATTCTGGTAGCTCTGTTTATTATTGGAGTTTTATTAAGTGCCTGCAACAGGAAACTCTGTCCGGCGTATACAAAAGCAGATACTGAACAAGCGACTGCCAAAAGTTAGAGTCTCCCGCTGCCTGCGTTCTCTGGCATGAGAAAATTAGTTTTTTCTGGGAAAAATAATACGTTTGATTATTAAAACGGGGCATACGATTAACTGCAATGCCCCGTTTCATATTGGGGGAAAGCATAAAAGGTGGATTGCATTGAAAAAAATCAAAAAATATATTGCCGGCTTCTTTCTGTTTCATTTCATAGCTATTGGCCTTTTCTCACAGGGGGAAATCAGTAAACAGCCAAGGATATTTTACCGAAATGAAAAATCAATTGGTGTTCTCCTGAACAGCAATGGTCTGGGAGTGAGCGGCCGGTATGCAAGCAGGATTAATGCGAGAAAAAAGAATATTTTTGAATTGGATTTTGTCGGGATCAAACACCCCAAGGAATATAAATACTCCAATCCCTATAACAGTAACAGGACTTTTGTTTTTGGCAAGCTCAACAGTTTTTTCGATCTGCGCGTTGGATATGGAAGACAGAAAGAGATATTCAGAAAGGCTGACAAGGGAGGGATTTCAGTCCGGAGATATTTTTCTTTTGGTCCAACCCTGGGTATCTTAAAACCAATATATTACGAAATCCTTGAACCGACAAGCGATCCCTACCAGTATAATCTGATAACTGGAAAGTTCGTAACTCACCTCAACCAGCAATATATTTATGGCAGGGCTTCTTTCTTTAAGGGAATTAATGAATTATCTGTTGTTCCGGGCGGTTATGGCAGGTTCGGATTCTGTTTTGAGTACAGCAAAAGCGATATTACCATCCATGCACTGGAAACCGGCCTGGTCCTTGATATTTTTCCTAAAAAGATACCAATAATGGACACTGAACAGAATAATTTCTTATTTCTTACTTTGTTTATCTCTTATCGGTTCGGCCGGGTAGTTGATGCAAGCGGGATCATTGATGAAAAAGACCTGATGTACTGACCGGCCAGTCTCCTTAAAAATGCCTCGTATTTTTAATTAGCAATATTTGATGATTACATCTTAATTATCTAAGTTTGCATTCGCCTTAAATAAACAATCAGAATTATAAATTAAACCAATTATGACAAAGATCAAAGTTGCTATTAACGGATTCGGGAGAATTGGAAGAAATGTTTATAAAATTGCTCTCGGCAGATCCGATATGGAAATTGTTGGTATCAACGATCTAACTGATACCAAGACACTTGCCCATCTTCTAAAATACGATTCAACACAGGGTAAATTTGAGGGAACGGTCTCTCATGATGAAAAAGCGATTATAGCAAATGGAATCAGAACAGTTGTACATGCCGAAAGGAATCCGGCAGCTATTCCATGGACAAAAACTCCGGACCTCGTTGTTGAATCTACCGGAGTATTTACGTCCCGTGAAAGTCCTAAAGGCGGTTACGGAGATCATTTGAAGAACGGTGCAAAGAAAGTCATCCTGTGCGTTCCTGCAAAAGACGAAATTGATAGAATGATTGTTCTTGGTGTTAATGAACATGCAATAAAGGCTGAAGATAAATGTGTTTCCAATGCTTCATGTACAACCAACTGCCTTGCCCCTGTTGCAAAGGTCTTACATGACTCATTTGGTATTGAGGTTGGTTATATGACTACTATCCATTCCTATACAAACGACCAGATGCTTCTGGATGGTCCTCATAAAGACCTGAGGAGAGCAAGGTCAGCTGCGCTGTCGCAGGTCCCTACCACGACCGGAGCAGCCAAGGCTGTGGGGAAAGTTATCCCTGAGCTAAAAGGCAAATTAGATGGTATTTCAATACGTGTGCCAACTCCCACCGGATCTCTTGTAGATCTTGTTGCAATTCTAAAGAAAGAAGTAACAAAAGAACAAATTAATGCAGCGATGAAAGCTGCTGCTGATGGTCCGATGAAGGGTATTCTTGAATATACTGAAGATCCTATTGTTTCAGTTGATATTATACACAATTCCCATTCATCCATATTTGATGCACTCAGCACTATGGTAAATGGCAAAATGGTTAAAATTCTGGCATGGTATGATAATGAGTGGGGTTATTCCTGCAGGGTTGTTGAACTGATCCCAAAACTTTTCTGATATAAAACAATCAAAAAAAAGGCAGCCAGATGGCTGCCTTTTTTTATTCTATATCTTCCTGTTTAATTATTCGAAAATCAAAGGGAATTTTTACCGTAATTTTATAATGCTCCCCGAGATCCTGGATTGCTTCATCCTCTTCCTCATAATGCCAGATAGCCAGGCATTCATGTCCGTTTCTGTAAATCCTTCCTATAATCCTGAATAATTCCAGCAAATATTTTGAAGAACCACTGTTTACATATTCAAGTTTGAAAATAAGATTTGTAACCGGGGCCGGTTTATTATTGTATTCCTCAAGCCATGAAAGTATCGGTGCATAGAAAACTTCCGCATCTTCAGGTATTGACCTCCCTTCGAACTGTATTAAGCCGGCTTCTGCATCCAGCTTAACAGATGGAGTACTGAATGTAGATGTGATAATTAAAGGCTTCATATTATTCATATCTTAACGCAATGATAGGATCAAGTTTACTGGCTTTCTGGGCCGGAATATAACCCGAAATAATCCCGACAATAAAACATAATACAACACCCAGAATAATCCACATCCACGGTATAATAAAAGAGGAACCGATGATCATTGATACAATATTGCCAACCAGGATACCTAAAATTATTCCAAGGATACCTCCTAATTGTCCTATAACAATAGCTTCGAAAAGAAATTGCTGTTTGATGGTTTTCGATTTAGCACCTATTGCTTTACGGATCCCTATTTCCCTTGTCCGTTCAGTTACAGAGACCAGCATTATGTTCATGAGCCCAATTGCAGCTCCAAATAAGGTTATTATTCCTATAATCATTGCAGCTATAGCAATGAACTTAAGGTTCTCCAGCAGCATATTTGCAAGACTGTCACTCTTCGTGATATTGAAATCTGATTCATCAATCGGGTCCAGATTTCGTACAATCCTGAATACCCCTTCTGCTTCTCCAACGGCAGCATCAAGTAATTCAGAATTATCAGGCATCACATTGATTGAGTAACTCATACGAGGACGCGAGAAGTATTGCCTGACGCTGGTGTAGGGCATCAGGCAAATCCTGTCACCCTGACCTCCCTCGCTTGCGCCCTTTTCTGCGAGAACACCAATGATCTTGAACTTGCCGCTTCCGATTGTAATTACCTTATCGAGCGGGGACTCATTTTTTTCGAATAGTTTTTTTACAAGACCCTGTCCGATAATAGCATATGCCCTGTTCATGTCTATTTCGTGAGCACTGAAATTCCTTCCCTCCCCGATCTCATAGCCTGCTGTTAAAATATAATTTTCATCCACACCCATCACCGGAATATTAGGATTGGTCTTTTTTGATTCATATTTCACCGTAGAAGCTCCTGAAGCCCAGGTCCATATCGACACATTGGCAGGAAAATTAAATGACTCCTTAAACTCTATCGCCTGACGGTATGATATATATTGATGGTTTTTTTTCCTGAAATGCTGATTACCGATATATACATTCATGCTCCTGCTTTCAATCGTAAAAGTGTTCGATCCCATCCTGGCAAATTCAGATGTGATAGAACTCTTTATTGCATCAATTGCCGTGAGAATTCCAACCAATGCCATTATACCGAAAGCAATAATGAACATAGTCAGTAATGCTCTGACCACATTTGACCGGATCGACTTTGTGCTGATCCTTAAATTCTCCTGAAGTAATCCCCAAAATCTCATTGGTTCTAAAAAAAAAATTAAACCTAAAATTAGCTGTCACTAACGGCTATAAATTTACTAAAATATTGGATAATGATATTATTTTCTTTTTAAATCACACATGAAGCATTTGAATTGGCTGGAGTATTTAGCATCACGGCTTAAATAGCTATATTTGT
>JBGPAO010000349.1:0-4150 GCA_041480755.1 Bacteroidia bacterium | reverse complement strand
TTAATGGGTGGCTATAAATTTTTCAGGAATAATAATTCTTTTATTTTAGAACCCTCTATAATATTTAAAAAAATAGCCAATTATGACATCTCTGTTGATATTCACGCAAAGCTTTATATTTTAAAATCGCACTGGATTGCTATATCCTACAGTACTGATAATAAAATAAATTTTCGATTTGGATTATTGTTATACAAAAGGATTTATGCAGGGTATAATTATGAATATATGATAGGTGATATTGCATCCTATAACTTTGGATCACATGAAATTCATCTGGGAATTAATCTTGGATTGATTGGTATTAAGGGAATTAGAGAAACACGGTAATTTCATAAAATTAACGATTTGCAGATACCATGTGGCTAATTGTTGGATTTTCAATTCACAAACTTGCGAATAAATAAATAATTATATGAAACGGAGAGAATTCCTTAAAGTATCCTCGGCCGGCTCGGCTGCTGTTGCGACATCCTTCTATATTCCATCAGTTCTTAAGGACCGGAAGCTCAGGATCGGTCTGATCGGGGCAGGATGGTATGGGATGGTCATTACAAAGGCTGCTTTAAAGATCGGTGGCGTTGAGTTCATCGGGATTTGCGATGTAGATTCTGATCATCTGAAAAACAGCGCCGATGAACTGGAGAAATTACAGGGGACCAGACCCGAAACATTCAAATACTACCAGGATCTTCTTGATATGAAAGGGCTGGATGTGGTTTTTATAGGGACAATCCCTCACTGGCATGCATTGCAGTTCATCGCTGCCTGCAGGAAAGGATTGGATATATATTGTGAAAAACCACTGTCATATGATGTACGTGAGGGACTGGCAATGGTAAGTGCAGCAAAAAAAGCAGGCAATATAGTACAGATAGGATTTCAGCGCCGACAGAGCAAGGCATTTCAGAAAGCAAAAGAACTCATTGAAAGTGACAGGATCGGAACTGTTCATCAGATTGTTGCACAAATACATTTTAATCCTGTCCTTTATGATACCACTATTCAACCTCCTCCTGCTTCACTGGACTGGGAGGAATGGTGCGGCCCTGCTCCCAAACTTGATTATCGTCCAGGTATAGGCCATATAGCCTGGAGATATGAAAAAGAATATGGAAACGGGCACCTGGTTGACTGGGGAATACACCACATTGATATCATCCGCAAAATAATGAGCGAAGAAATGCCTGATGAGTTCTTTACCAGTGGAGGTATCTTTGCGCTGAAGGACAAGATAACAACCCCCGATACTTTGACTGCCAGCATGGCCTTCGGAAAGGCTCCGGTAATATGGCAGCATCGTCTCTGGGGTACCGGTGATGTGAACAGTGAATTCAATAATGGTATATTCTTTCATGGAGATAAAGGCACCCTGTTCGCAGAAGACTCCAAAGTGGCAGTATTCCCGGCAGGTAAAAATGCAGGGCGGGAGGATATATCATTACCTGCTGAAATGATGCAGGAAAATCATGTAAAGAATTTTCTCGATGCAGTAAGAAATAAAGATAGAGACCTTATAAGCTGCACAACTGAAGATGCATTTAAATCAACGGCCACCGTACAGTTGGCAATGATCTCTTATTATACCGGATCATTAGTTAAATGGGACCAGCAAAAAAATGAGATCATTGGAAATGCTGAGGCATCAGCACTGCTCAAAAGGGAATACAGAGGAAACTATAAGCATCCCGGATAATTCATGCTTAGAATATTCCACGTGGTATTGAGGGCAGGCAGGTGATTTTTTTGGCTGGCCGTTCTATACCTTGCGCAATTCGTCTTTAATACGCTGGATATGCCCGCGCCCTAATCCCTTAACTTCACAGCCAAGCTGGAAATAACGCCTGATTTTATCATCGGTCAATATCCCAAAGCAATCAATAATGGCTGCAGGCTGACCAATTGTTTTCACCACTTTATCAGGATCCAGCTTTAGATAAGCTGCATGTGGTACGGCAAAGATGACTGCCTCTGCACCGTGAAGCGCTTTATTAAGGTTCTGTTCGATCCGTATTTCTTTAAGTTTTTCCTGGTTACGGAAGAATCTCGCTTTGCTCTGCCCAACTCCAGGATACGTATCCTGTTGTTCAAATTCCCACCAGTGCTCGACATAGGGATCATGCACCCTGATTTCAGCACCCATTTCGGTAAGTTTCCGGACTACAATTTCAGAACCACTGTAACGGGTATCACCAACATCCTCGCGATAGACTGCACCAAGAATCAGGACATCTGCTGCGGCAATCGGCTGGCCCATATTACGCAGCGCATCGCGTGTAAGCTGACCGACATGCAAACCGCGTGTATCATTAATATTGATTGCCATCGGAGTGATCTTGAAAATATTATCCTCAAATCCAAGGATATGCTTATAAGCCCACACACCCAGCCCCCCGTCCTTGGGAAGGCAATAGCCACCTATACCAGGCCCGGGGAAAATAATGTTGCTGTGTGTCGGCCTCACTTTAATTGCTTTGATAACTTTAATCAGATCAACCCCATTTCGTTCTGCAAACAAACTCCACTCATTCAGAAATGCGAGAATAGTAGCCCGGTAACTGTTTTCAACGATTTTAGCTGTCTCTGACTCAATTGGCCTATCCATAACCGTTAACGGGAACTTTTCTGTGTTGAGGACTTCATTTAAAAATTTAACAACCCTTCTTTTTGCTTCCTCATTAATACCGCTGCAAACCCTCCAGAAATCCCTGATGCTGGCTACATAATTGCGTCCCGGCATAACTCTTTCATAACTGTGAGCCAGGAGAGGATCTGATTCGATACCGCGTTTTTTAAAAGTCTTTTTCATTATAGGATAGGCAACCTGTTCTGTAGTTCCCGGCGCTACGGTTGTTTCGATCAAAACCAGCGCATTGGCCGGAATGTGTTCGGCAATTACACCAAGTGATGCTTCGAGTGCTGCCATATCTGTCTGTCCTGTGCGAACATTGCCCAGGCTTTCCTTAAGATAATCACACTGCACATCTACTACAACAACGTCGGCCAGTTTAAGAACATCATATGTAAAAGTTGCAATTAAGGTTTTTTTCGTTTTTACACAACGCTCGATCATTGGATCCACTTCAGGGTCTTCCGCTTTTACCGGAGAGACACCACGATTCAGCAACGGAATTTTCCAATAACTCCGTGCACTGGGGCGCTGCATTCCAATCACAAACTTCATGGATTGGCCCTTTTTATCAACTGTATCAGCAACAATTGCGGCCATCACCGCTCCGACAAAACCAACACCCATAACCACGACTATCTCGCGTTTCTTTTTACGTTCCTGATCAACGCGTTTTTTAAGTTTCTCGAATTCAACTTTATAATCCTCAGGTTTTGGCAACGGAAACTTTTCTCCGCTGGGACTGATTGAAAATTTTTCGCTCATAATTCATTTAATTTTTGTTAATACCGTATCGAAAAAGGATCTCATTAAAGCTTAAAGATACCACATCTGTGTGTTATTCATGTTACAGATAAAAGATTTTTTTCTTTATCAAATTTTATTTAATTAAATACTTATTAAAATACTAATTTTACCGCTTGTTTTTCTCAATTCAAACGCATGAATGAGGATAGATTATTGATCTTACTAAAAATCAAGAATATGATTATTACCAAAAATCTTTATATCTCGCTTTTTCTGATATCATTACTGATCATTGGGTGTTCCCATAACAAAAAAAACAGTCAGGCTGACACAGGGAGAAGATTTAGTGCAGTATCTGTCAATGTGAAGGTTCTTGAGCCCCGCCCGCTTCTGAACGAATTCTATACCACCGGATCAATACTTGCAAATGAAAAGGTGGAATTAAGGAGTGAAGTCTCAGGCCGGATCACAGGTATCTTTTTTGAGGAAGGTTCGCAGGTAAAAAAGGGAGCCCTTTTACTCAAGATCAATGACAGTGAATTGCAGGCAATGCTCACCAAAGCTGAAGCACAGGAAAAACTGGCTGAGCAGGAAGAATTCAGGAACAGGCAGCTCCTTGAATTAAAAGCTATCAGCCAGGAAGAATATGATGTTTCATTGAATCAGTTGAAATCAATCAGGGCTGAAAAACAACTGCTTGAAGCTCAGATAGAAAAAACCGAAATACTGGCACCTTTGTCAGGGAAGATAGGTCTGCGTTACGTAAGCCCGGGG